>NZ_JBGCUL010000577.1:0-2941 GCF_054177685.1 Pseudomonas sp. P5_A2_2 | reverse complement strand
GGGTGGCTGAGCCTGCCCAACGATTCCCGAACCTTGCAGGTGACGGCCGCCGGCCAACGCGAGATCCATCGCTTTGCCGGGGAAGCCGAGTTGGAATTGGCGCTTTAAAACCTTGCTCCCAATCTGCAGGAGCTGGCTTGCCAGCGAAGCCGTTGCCACATTCAACATTGTTGGTGAATGGGAGGGCGCCTTCGCTGGCAAGCCAGCTCCTGCAGTTGGATTTGCGGTGCTGCCTAGGGTTTCACCAACCGCGCATCGAGGCTGTTCTGCGCCAGGCGTTTGGCCTGATCCTGGGTCATGCCCAGGTGGGTGTGCAGCGCATGGAAGTTCTCGGTGACATAACCGCCGAAGTACGCCGGGTCATCGGAGTTCACGGTCACTTTTACACCGCGCTCCAGCATGTCGAGAATGTTGTGCTGTGACATGTGATCGAATACGCAAAGCTTGGTGTTCGACAACGGGCATACGGTCAGCGGGATCTGCTCGTCGATGATTCGCTGCATCAGGCGCTCGTCTTCGATGGCGCGCACGCCATGGTCGATGCGCTGGATTTTCAGCAGGTCGATGGCTTCCCAGATGTACTCGGGCGGGCCTTCTTCACCGGCGTGGGCGACGGTCAGGAAGCCTTCGTCACGGGCACGGTCGAACACGCGCTGGAACTTGCTCGGCGGGTGACCCATCTCGGAACTGTCCAGGCCCACGGCGACGAACGCATCGCGGAACGGCAGCGCCTGGTCGAGGGTTTTCTGCGCTTGGTCTTCGCTCAGATGGCGCAGGAAGCTCAGGATCAAACCACTGGTGATACCCAGTTGCTGCTCGCCATCCTTGAGCGCGGCGGCGATACCGTTGAGCACCACTTCGAACGGGATGCCACGGTCGGTATGGGTCTGCGGGTCGAAGAACGGTTCGGTGTGAATCACGTTCTGCTCTTTACAGCGCAGCAGGTATGCCCAGGTCAGGTCATAGAAATCCTGGGATGTGCGCAGCACATCGGCACCCCGGTAATACAGGTCGAGGAACTCCTGCAGGTTGTTGAAGGCATACGCCTTGCGCAAGGTTTCGACGTCGTTCCATGGCAGGGCAATCTTGTTGCGCTCGGCCAGGGCGAACAACAGTTCGGGTTCCAGCGAGCCTTCCAGGTGCAGGTGCAATTCTGCCTTGGGCAGGGCGTTCAGCCAGTCATACATGATTCTTTTCTCATCAGGTGCAATAGTCGCCATTCTACAGAGGGTTGCCGGAACAATTGGTAAAACCTGACCAGGCGGTTCATCACACCGCTTTCAGTTCCCGTCGATAAGCGTAGGTATCGGCGAAGCGCGAGAGCAGGAACTCGGCGCAGGTGGTGGCCGGGTATTTCGCCGGGTGTTGTTCATCCTGACAACCGGGCAGGCATTCGATGCGGGTATCCGGGTGCGGCTCGGCGAAAAACGGCATCGAATAACGATCCACGCCGAGCGGGCTGATCACCCGGTGCGGCGTCGACAGGTAGCGGTCGTTGCTCCAGCGCGCCATCATGTCGCCGAGGTTGACCACGAACGTACCTTCGATGGGCGGTGCGTCGATCCATTCGCCTTGGACATTACGTACCTGCAAGCCACCGGTGGCGTCCTGATAGAGCAGGGTAATGCAACCGTAGTCGGTGTGTGCGCCGGCACCTTGTTGCTCTTCGGCGCTGGCGGTGTGGCGCGGCGGGTAATGGATCATCCGTAGCACGCTGACCGGGTCATTGAAGCGTGTGTCGAAGAAATCGCGCTCAATCCCCAGCGCCAGGGTCATCGCCCGCAACAGCGTTTGTGCGAGAGCTTGCATGTCGACGTAGTGCTGCTCCGTCAGCGCTTCCCAGCCGGGCATGGACGGATGGCGATTGGGACCGCGCAAGGGTTTTTCCGCCAGTACGTCAGGGTGCCCGGCCGGCAGGTGCAGGCCCATGTCGAAGGTTTCTTTGAGGTCGCCGGGTTTGCTTGGGTCCAATTGCTCGGTGGCGATGGCGCCGTAGCCGCGGTGGTGACGGGTCTGGGTGATGTCGATCTGGAGTTTTTCGGCGGTGGGTTGGGCGAAGAAGCGCTTGGCATGGTCGAGCAGGGCGTCGATGCGCGTTGCTGAAATCGGATGACCCTTGATGTAGAAGAAACCCCACTCGCGGCAGGCGCGGTCGATTTGCCCGGCCACCGCTGGCCAGGCGGATGGGTCGTCGCAGTAGAGCGGGGCGATGTCGATGATGGGGAGGCTGTTCACGCGCAGTCCTTTAAAACAGTGAAATCCATTGTGGGAGCGAGCTTGCTCGCGATGACGGCTGCACATTCAACATTGATGTCGGCTGCTCTACTGCTATCGCGAGCAAGCTCGCTCCCACAGGGACGGTGTTTCGGTATCGGGAAACTACTTCGGCATCTCAGCCTTCATACCTTCCACGTAGTAATTCATCGACGCCAGTTCCGCCGTGGTCGCGCTCGTGCCCGCCGGGATTTTTTCGACTCCGGCCTGATCCTTGATTGGCCCGGTGAACAGTTGCAGCGCACCGCTCTTGATGTCGGCGATGATCTGCTCGGCTTCGCTCTTCACCATCGCCGGCACCAGGTCGCTGATCGGCAGTTCAACCGTGCCTTCCTTCAACCCACCCCAATAGTCCCGGGATTTCCAGTCATGGTCGATCACACTTTGGGTTGCCTGAACGTAGTGTGGGCCCCAGTCATTGACGATGGAGGTCAGCACCGCTTTCGGCCCGAAGTGCGCCATGTCCGAAGCGTAGCCCACGGCATACACGCCGCGACGTTCGGCGGCCTGGATCGGCGCCGGGCTGTCGGTGTGCTGGAACACCACGTCCACACCCTGGTCGATCAGCGCGTTGGCGGCATCCGCTTCCTTGCCCGGATCGAACCATGAGTTGACCCACACCACCTTGATCTCGGTGCCGGGGTTGTACTTGTTCAGGGCCAACTGG
>NZ_JBGCUL010000576.1:0-2949 GCF_054177685.1 Pseudomonas sp. P5_A2_2 | reverse complement strand
AGGCTGGCCAGCAGAACGTCTTCCACCAGCGCATCGACGCGCCCCATGTCGCGGTACAGCAGGCCCAGTTCGKTCAGCCCCGGCAATTTGCCGCGCAGGAATTTGGCCGACTCGGCCAGTTGCTGCATCAGCAGGCGTTGCAGGGCACGGCGATGCTGGAACTCGGCCTCGGCCGGCGTCGAAAAACGCCCTTCCTTGACCGTACCGTTCTCCTCCACCAGCGCCGGATACACCGTCATCGACAGCCCGGCGATCTTCTGCTGGGTTTTCTCGGCCACGGCGGCGAATACTTTCGGCTCCACCGGCTGCTGGCTCTTCGCGGATTGCGGCACCGCCAATGCCGCCTGGCTGGCCTCGGCGAAACGCGCCGTCAGTTCGGCCAGATCGCGACCTTCACCGAGGAACTTGCCCTGGGCGTCGACGATTTCCAGGTTCATCCGCAGATGGCTTTCGACTTGCTGCGCCGCCTCACTCCAGGCTTCATCGCTGACCCGCGCACCGGTCATGCGCAACAACTCACGACCCAAGGCCTGGGGCAGCGAGCCCTCGGCAAAGGTCATGCGCTGCAAGGCCGCCTTGACGAAGTCCGGCACCGGCACGAAGTTCTTGCGCAAGGCCTTGGGCAAATTGCGCACCAGGGCAATGCACTTGGCTTCGATGACGCCAGGGACAAGCCATTCCAGGCGTTCCGGCGGCAGCATCGGTAACAGTGGTGCCGGTACGCGCAGGGTCACGCCGTCCCGTGGATGGTTGGGTTCGAAGTGGTAGCTGAGCGCCAACTCCAGATCGCCGAGATGCAGCGTATCCGGGTAATGCTGGGCGGTGACTTCACTGGCTTCGCGGGCCAGCACGTCTTCTTCGCGCATGATCAGCAGCTGCGGGTCTTTCTGGCTGTTGATCCGATACCAACTGTCGAAGGTCGCCGTCTGATGGATCTCCGCCGGCAATCGCGCGTCATAGAAGGCGTACAGGGTTTCTTCGTCGGCGAGGATGTCGCGGCGACGGGCCTTGGCTTCCAGTTCGTCGAGTTGCTCCAGCAACTGCGCGTTGGCCGTCAGGCACCTGGCCTTCGACTGGATTTCGCCACGCACCAGTGCTTCGCGGATGAACAATTCACGGGATACCACCGGGTCCACCGGGCCGTAATGCACCGGCCGACGCCCAACCACGATCAACCCGAACAGGGTGATCTGTTCGAACGCCACGACCTGGCCGCGCTTCTTCTCCCAATGGGGTTCGAAGTGGTTTTTCTTGATCAGGTGCCCGGCCAGTGGCTCGATCCAGTCGGCATCGATCTTCGCCACCATGCGCGCATAGAGCTTGGTGGTTTCCACCAGTTCGGCGGTCATCAGCCACTGCGGACGCTTTTTACCGATACCCGACGACGGATGAATCCAGAACCGCCGCTGACGGGCGCCAAGGTAATCGCCCTCTTCGGTTTTCTGGCCGATCTGGCTCAGCAACCCCACCAGCACCGCTTTGTGCAGTTTCGGGTAGTCCGCCGGCTCTTTGTTGAGGCTCAGCTGCATGTCGCGGCAGATCAGGCTCAGCTGACGATGGGAGTCACGCCATTCACGCAGGCGCAGGTAATTCAGGAAATTCTTGCGGCACCAGTTGCGCAACGGATTGGCAGTCAGCGCCAGGCGTTGTTCTTCAAAACCGCGCCACAGATTGACCAGTCCGGCGAAGTCCGAGTCGGCGTCTTTCCACTGGGCATGGGCCTGATCCGCCGCTTGCTGACGCTCCGGCGGGCGTTCGCGCGGGTCCTGGATCGACATGGCACTGGCGACGATCAGCACTTCCTGCAAGCTGCCGAGTTTCGCCGCTTCCAGCAACATGCGGCCCATGCGCGGGTCCACCGGCAATCGCGCCAGTTGCCGGCCGAGCGGCGTCAACTGGCTGTTGCGGTCCACCGCCGAGAGTTCTTGCAGCAGGTTGTAACCGTCGCTGATGGCCTTGCCATCCGGCGGCTCGATAAACGGAAACGCGCTGACCTCGCCAAGGCGCAGATGCAACATCTGCAAGATGACCGCTGCAAGGTTGGTCCGCAGGATTTCCGGATCGGTAAATTCCGGGCGACCGAGAAAGTCCTCTTCGCTGTACAGGCGCACGCAAATGCCTGGCTCGACCCGCCCGCAACGACCTTTACGCTGATTGGCGCTGGCCTGGGAAATGGCTTCAATCGGCAGGCGCTGGACCTTGGCCCGGTAGCTGTAACGGCTGATGCGCGCGGTGCCGCTGTCGATCACGTAGCGAATGCCCGGCACCGTCAGCGAAGTTTCCGCGACGTTGGTCGCCAGCACCACGCGACGGCCCGGGTGCGACTGGAAAATCCGCTGTTGCTCGGCCGGTGACAGGCGTGCGTACAACGGCAGGATTTCGGTGTGTTTGAGCTGAGCCTTGCGCAGCATGTCGGCGGCGTCGCGAATCTCTCGCTCACCCGGCAGGAACACCAGTACGTCACCGGGACTGCGGCGCTCGCTACGCTCAAACGCGGCGATTTCGTCGAGGGTGGCGAGGATCGCCTGGTCCACCGTGAGGTCGTCCTCGACGTGGTTACCCTCTTCGTCCTGCTCCAGCGTCAGCGGGCGATACCAGGTGTCCACCGGGAAGGTACGGCCGGAGACTTCGACAATCGGCGCGTCATCGAAGTGTTTGGAGAAGCGTTCGAGGTCGATAGTCGCCGAAGTAATGATGACTTTCAGATCGGGACGACGCGGCAGCAGGGTTTTCAAATAGCCGAGCAGAAAGTCGATATTGAGGCTGCGTTCGTGGGCTTCGTCGACGATGATCGTGTCGTAGCGTTCCAGATACCGGTCGTTCTGGGTTTCGGCCAGCAGGATGCCGTCGGTCATCAGCTTGATCAGGGTGTTGGAATCGCTCTGATCCTCGAAACGCACCTGATAACCGACCAGTGCACCCAACGGCGTGCCGAGCTCTTCGGCGACC
>NZ_JBGCUL010000575.1:0-2951 GCF_054177685.1 Pseudomonas sp. P5_A2_2 | reverse complement strand
GGCCTGGTGTTCGCGATTGCGTTCGAATCGGTGATCAAGCTGATCGCCCTCGGCGGTGTCGGACTGTATGCGCTTTACGGCGTGTTCGACGGCCCGCAACAGCTTGAGCTGTGGCTGCTGCAAAACCAGACCGCCCTCGCCGCCCTCCACACGCCTTTGCAGGAAGGCCCGTGGCGTACGCTGTTGCTGGTGTTCTTCGCCTCGGCCATCGTGATGCCGCACATGTATCACATGACCTTTACCGAGAACCTCAACCCGCGTTCGCTGGTCAGTGCGAGCTGGGGCCTGCCGCTGTTCCTGCTGCTGATGAGCCTGGCGGTGCCGCTGATTCTCTGGGCCGGACTGAAGCTCGGCGCTACCACCAATCCGGAATACTTCACCCTGGGCATCGGTATCGCCGCCAACAGCAAGGCGCTGGCGTTGCTGGCGTATGTCGGCGGGCTGTCCGCTGCCAGCGGCCTGATCATCGTCACCACGCTGGCGCTGTCCGGGATGGCCTTGAACCACCTGGTGCTGCCGCTGTATCAACCACCGGCCGAAGGCAACATCTACCGCTGGCTGAAGTGGACCCGCCGGGCACTGATCGTCGCGATCATCATGGCCGGCTACGGCTTCTACCTGATGCTCGGTGCCGACCAGGACCTGGCCAACCTCGGCATTGTCGCGTTCGTCGCCACGTTGCAGTTCCTGCCGGGCGTGCTCTCGGTCCTGTATTGGCCGACCGCCAACCGTCGCGGCTTCATCGCCGGTTTGCTGGCGGGAATCCTGGTGTGGCTGGTGACCATGTTGTTGCCGCTGGTCGGCAACCTGCAAGGCTTCTACATTCCGCTGCTGAACATGATCTACGTGCTGGACGACACCAGCTGGCACATGGCGGCAATTGCCTCGCTGGCGGCCAACGTGCTGATGTTCACCCTGATCTCGCTGTTCACCAATGCCAGCACCGAAGAGGCCAGCGCAGCCGAAGCCTGTGCCGTGGATAACGTGCGCCGCCCGCAACGCCGGGAACTGCACGCCGCCTCGCCCCAGGAGTTCGCTACACAGCTTGCAAAACCATTGGGTGCAAAAGCTGCGCAGAAAGAAGTGGAACAGGCCCTGCGCGATCTCTATCTGCCCTTCGACGAGCGTCGACCGTATGCCCTGCGCCGCTTGCGTGACCGCATCGAGGCCAACCTCTCCGGCCTGATGGGCCCGAGTGTGGCCCAGGACATGGTCGAAACCTTCTTGCCCTACAAGGCCGGCGGCGAAAACTACGTCACCGAAGACATTCACTTCATCGAAAGTCGTCTCGAGGATTACCACTCGCGCCTGACCGGCCTGGCCGCCGAACTCGATGCCCTGCGCCGCTATCACCGCCAAACCCTGCAGGAATTGCCGATGGGCGTTTGCTCGCTGGCCAAGGACCAGGAAATCCTCATGTGGAACAAGGCCATGGAGGAACTCACCGGCATCGCCGCGCAGCGCGTGGTCGGTTCGCGACTGAGCACCATTGCCGATCCATGGAAAGAACTGCTGCAAGGCTTCATCAATCTGCCGGACGAACACTTGCACAAGCAACACCTGGCCCTCGACGGCCAGACCCGCTGGCTGAACCTGCACAAAGCGGCGATCGACGAACCCCTGGCACCAGGCAACAGTGGCCTGGTGCTGCTGGTGGAAGACTTGACCGAAACCCAGATGCTCGAGGACAAACTGGTGCACTCCGAGCGTCTGGCCAGCATCGGTCGACTGGCGGCCGGCGTGGCCCATGAAATCGGCAACCCGATCACCGGTATCGCGTGCCTGGCGCAGAACCTGCGCGAAGAACGTGAAGAAGACGGCGAGCTGAAGGAAATCAGCGGCCAGATCCTCGAGCAGACCAAACGCGTGTCGCGCATCGTCCAGTCGCTGATGAGCTTTGCCCATGCCGGCAGCCATCAGCACAGCGACGAGCCCGTCTGTCTGGCCGAAGTGGCTCAGGATGCCATCGGCCTGCTGGCCCTGAACCGACGCAATTTCGAAGTGCAGTTCTACAACCTGTGCGACCCCGAACACTGGGTCGAAGGCGACCCGCAACGGCTCGCCCAGGTATTGATCAATCTGCTTTCAAACGCCCGTGACGCCTCGCCTCCCGGCAGTGCGGTACGGGTCAAGAGCGAAGCCGGCGAACACACGGTCGATCTGATCGTGGAAGACGAAGGCAGCGGTATTCCGTCGAGCATCATGGACCGATTGTTCGAACCTTTCTTCACCACCAAGGACCCTGGCGAAGGCACCGGTCTGGGCCTTGCACTGGTCTATTCCATCGTTGAAGAGCATTATGGACAAATCACCATCGACAGCCCGGCTGATGTTCAAAGCCAACGCGGCACCCGAATCAGGGTTACTTTGCCGCGTCATGTCGAAGCGACGTCCGCTGTGAACTGAGACCGTCGAGAGTATCGAATCAATGCCGCACATTTTGATCGTCGAAGACGAAACCATTATCCGCTCCGCCTTGCGCCGCCTGCTGGAACGTAACCAGTACCAGGTCAGCGAAGCCGGATCAGTGCAGGAAGCACAAGAACGCTTCACCATTCCCTCGTTCGATCTGATCATCAGTGACCTGCGCCTGCCGGGCGCGCCTGGCACGGAGCTGATCAAGCTCGCCCAGGGCACGCCGGTGCTGATCATGACCAGCTATGCCAGCCTGCGCTCGGCGGTCGATTCGATGAAAATGGGCGCGGTGGACTACATTGCCAAGCCATTCGACCATGACGAAATGCTGCAAGCCGCCGCACGAATCCTGCGTGACCGACAAACGGTACAAGCCGGCGGTGAAGCCGTTGCCGGCAAAACCGCCAACGGCGCGGCAAAATCCGGTACCGACAACAGCAACGGTGAAATCGGCATTATCGGCTCGTGCCCACCGATGCAGGACCTGTACGGCAAGATCCGCAAAGTGGCACCGACCGACTCCAACGTTCTGATCC
>NZ_JBGCUL010000574.1:0-2967 GCF_054177685.1 Pseudomonas sp. P5_A2_2 | reverse complement strand
GGCCAAGGCCGGCGGCAATCCGCAGCGGATCAACCCGCTGTCGCCGGTAGACCTGGTGATCGACCACTCGGTGATGGTCGACAAGTTCGCCAGCAGCAGCGCCTTCGAGCAGAACGTCGACATTGAAATGCAGCGCAATGGCGAGCGTTATGCGTTCCTGCGCTGGGGCCAGAGTGCCTTTGACAATTTCAGCGTGGTGCCGCCGGGCACCGGGATCTGCCACCAGGTGAATCTTGAATACCTCGGCCGCACGGTGTGGACCAAGGACGAGGACGGCCGCACCTATGCCTTCCCCGATACGTTGGTGGGCACCGACTCCCACACCACCATGATCAACGGCCTCGGCGTGCTCGGCTGGGGCGTCGGCGGTATCGAGGCGGAAGCGGCGATGCTCGGGCAACCGGTGTCGATGCTGATTCCGGAGGTCATCGGCTTCAAACTCACCGGCAAGCTCAAGGAAGGCATCACCGCTACCGACCTGGTGCTGACCGTGACCCAGATGCTGCGCAAGAAAGGCGTGGTGGGCAAATTCGTCGAGTTCTACGGCGATGGCCTCGCCGACCTGCCGCTCGCCGACCGCGCGACCATCGCCAACATGGCCCCGGAATACGGCGCCACCTGCGGCTTCTTCCCGGTGGACGACGTCACGCTGGAGTACCTGCGCCTCTCAGGCCGCCCCCTCGAAACGGTGCAACTGGTCGAGGCCTACAGCAAGGCCCAGGGCCTGTGGCGCCTGCCTGGCCAGGAACCGCTGTTCACCGACAGCCTGGCGCTGGACATGGGGCGCGTCGAAGCCAGCCTCGCGGGGCCGAAACGCCCGCAGGACAGGGTATCGCTGCCGAATGTCGCCCAAGCCTTCAGCGACTTCGTCGACCTGCAATTCAAACCCGCCAGCAAGGAAGAAGGCCGCCTGGAAAGCGAAGGCGGTGGCGGTGTTGCCGTCGGCAATGCCGATATGGCCGGTGAAGCGGATTACCACCACGAAGGCCAGACCTATCGCCTGAAAAACGGCGCGGTGGTGATTGCCGCGATCACCTCCTGCACCAACACTTCCAACCCGAGCGTGATGATGGCGGCTGGGCTGCTGGCGAAGAAGGCCGTGGAAAAAGGCCTGAAACGCAAACCCTGGGTGAAGAGTTCGCTGGCCCCCGGCTCGAAAGTGGTCACCGACTACTACAAGGCGGCCGGTCTGACCCACTACCTCGATGAATTGGGCTTTGCCCTGGTCGGCTATGGCTGCACCACCTGCATCGGCAACTCCGGGCCGCTGCCAGAACCCATCGAAAAAGCCATCCAGCAAGCCGACCTCACGGTGGCATCGGTGCTCTCAGGCAATCGCAACTTCGAAGGCCGGGTGCACCCGCTGGTGAAAACCAACTGGCTGGCCTCCCCGCCACTGGTGGTCGCCTACGCGCTGGCAGGCACAGTGCGCACCGATCTCAGCCGCGAGTCGTTGGGCGATGACAAGGACGGCAAACCGGTTTACCTGCGGGACATCTGGCCAAGCAGTAAAGAAATTGCCGACGCGGTGAACCAGGTCAACACCGCGATGTTTCACAAGGAATACGCCGAAGTGTTTGCCGGAGACGCGCAATGGCAGGCGATCAAGGTTCCGCAGGCGGCGACCTATGTCTGGCAGGACGATTCGACCTACATCCAGCACCCACCGTTCTTCGATGACATCGGCGGCCCGCCGCCTGTGATCAAGGATGTCTGCGCAGCGAACATTCTCGCACTGCTCGGCGACTCGGTGACCACCGACCACATCTCCCCGGCCGGCAACATCAAGGCCGACAGCCCGGCAGGGCAATACCTGCGCGACAAAGGCGTGGAGCCACGGGACTTCAACTCCTACGGCTCGCGGCGCGGCAACCATGAAGTGATGATGCGCGGCACCTTCGCCAACATCCGCATACGCAACGAAATGCTCGGCGGCGAGGAAGGCGGCAACACCCGCTACATTCCCACAGGGGAGAAAATGCCGATCTACGACGCCGCCATGCGCTATCAGGCTTCGGGCACGCCGCTGGTGGTGATCGCCGGCCAGGAATACGGCACCGGATCGAGCCGCGACTGGGCGGCCAAGGGCACCAATCTGCTGGGGGTGAAAGCGGTCATCGCCGAAAGCTTCGAACGGATTCACCGCTCCAATCTGGTGGGCATGGGCGTGTTGCCGCTGCAGTTCAAGCTGGATCAGAACCGCAAGAGCCTGAAGCTCAACGGCAGTGAAACCCTGGACATCCTCGGCTTGACCGGTGTCGAACTGACGCCACGGATGAACCTGTCGCTGGTCATCACCCGTAAAGACGGCAGCAAGGAAAAGGTCGAGGTGTTGTGCCGGATCGATACGCTCAATGAAGTGGAATACTTCAAGTCGGGAGGAATTTTGCATTACGTGTTGCGGCAGTTGATTGCCTCRTAACGGTTCGCCCCCACGAGTGCAAATCAGGCAAACTCCTCGCGCAGCATCGCCACGAACGCCTCACGCGCCGGGTGCACCCCGGCGTTTTCGTGCCAGTAAAAGAGGTTGTCGACGGCGGTCAGTTCGGGGAATTCAAACCCCGCACAGCCGGCACCTTTGGCGTACTGGTCGAACACGCCTTTGGGCACCAGTGCCACCCCAGCCCCGGCGCTGACACAACCGACAATCGCGCCATAACTGGCCAGGCTGACAATCGGCAGTGCCTGACCCTGTCGCAGCAACCAGTGTTCCAGCGCCGCCCGGTACGGACAGCCCTGCGGCCACATGAATACGGTCTGGTCCCGCAAGTCGCTGATGTCCCGCAGCGGCCCCAGGGAGGTCGAGGCGATCAGCAATAAATCCTCGCGGTACATCGGCGTGCGCTTGAGGTGCGAACGCTCGACATCCACCGCCACGATGGCGCCGTCGAGTTTGTGATTGAGCGTGTCGTCGAGCAACTGCCCCCAGGAGCCGGTGGTCAGCTCCAGCGCCACCTGCGGAAAACG
>NZ_JBGCUL010000573.1:0-2970 GCF_054177685.1 Pseudomonas sp. P5_A2_2 | reverse complement strand
GGAATGGATATGTACACGGTCAACAAAAGACAGGTCGGCTTTCAGGCCGCCTCGATTAATGACGGATCAAAGCTCGAACCGCAATTCAGGCCAGATCGGCGACGTACCCCGCTTCTGCGACTCAAGAATGGCCCTGCACAACGAACACAGCCGCTGGTCCTGAAACACCCGGCGATCAACGCTCGACCAGCGCGGCTGTGCCGGCAACAGGCTGCCACACAAGGTGCGGTCCGCCGAGCCACCCAGCTCCAGTTGACGGGTCACCAGATGCACCCGCACTTCCTGGCAGGCGAACAGATCCAGCTGTTCGTCAGGCTCGATCAGTTGGTAGGCAAATAGTGACCAGGCGGGACGCGGCATCGGGGGCTCCAAATCGGGGGCGCCACCTTAGCCGAAAGCCTGCTTCTAGAAAAGTGTCATAACAGTGGTTTTAGAGTAGGCCAGACATTTTCCAGCAACTTGTCCTGGGCCCCGGCCGCCGGGTGTATGCCGTCGGCCTGCATCAAGTCCGGATGGCCGCCCACGCCGTCGAGGAAAAACGGCACCAGCGGGATCTTTTTCTCATCGGCCAGGTTGCTGTAGACCTCGGCGAAGGCCTTGGTGTAGCGGGCACCGTAATTGGGCGGCAGTTGCATGCCGAGCAACAGCACCTTGGCACCGCTGGCCCGGGAGCTGTCGATCATCGACGCAAGGTTTTGTTGCAAATTAGCCGGGGGCATTCCACGCAGGCCGTCATTGCCGCCCAACTCGAGGACAACCAGCTCAGGCTTATGCTCTGCAAGCAGCGCAGGCAGGCGTGCCTGGCCTCCGGCACTGGTGTCGCCACTGATGGACGCATTGATCACTTTATCGTCGAAACCTTCACGCCTGAGCCGCTGCTCAAGCAGCGATACCCACCCCACGCGGGTATCCAGCCCGAAACCGGCGCTGATACTATCGCCAACGATCAGGACTGTACCCGCCGCTGCGTTTTGGGCCATACACATCAAGGCCAGGCCAGCACTCAATAACCACACACGCATCGGACTCTCCATGGGCGCAAGCATTCTCATCGCGAAGGACCTTAGCAAAGTGGTTCCCAGCGCGGAAGGTGAATTGACCATCCTGCACCAACTCAGCCTGGAACTGAACCAAGGCGACAGCCTGGCCATCGTCGGCGCTTCGGGCTCCGGCAAATCCACCCTGCTGGGCCTGCTTGCCGGCCTTGACCTGCCGAGCAGCGGCGAAGTCACTCTCGCCGGGCAAGGCCTGAGCAACCTCGATGAAGACCAGCGTGCGCGCATCCGTGCCGAGCACGTGGGTTTTGTGTTCCAGTCATTCCAGTTGCTCGACAGCCTCAATGCCCTGGAAAACGTCATGCTGCCACTGGAGCTCGATGGCCGCAAAGACGCCCGCGAACGCGCCACCCAATTGCTGCAACGGGTGGGGCTGGGCCAACGCCTGACTCACTCGCCGCGCCAGCTCTCCGGAGGCGAGCAACAACGCGTGGCGATTGCCCGCGCGTTTGCCGCAGAGCCCGATGTGCTGTTCGCCGACGAACCGACCGGCAACCTCGACAGCCACACCGGCGAGCGCATCAGCGACTTGCTGTTCGAGCTCAACAAGGAGCGCGGCACGACCCTGGTGCTGGTGACTCACGATGAACGCCTGGCCCATCGCTGCCGGCGCCTGATCCGTCTTGAAGCCGGCCTGCTGGTCGCCCCTCTGGAGCCTTGATGGCACGCCTGCCGCTGTTGCGCCTGTTCAGTCTCGCCATCCGCCAATTGCTGCGCGACGCCCGCGCCGGTGAATTGCGCGTGTTGTTTTTCGCCTTGCTGGTGGCCGTGGCCGCCAGCACCGCCATCGGTTACTTTGGCGCGCGCCTGAACGGCGCCATGCTGCTGCGCGCTACCGAGTTTCTCGGTGCCGACCTGCTGCTCGAAGGCAGTTCGCCTGCGCGCCCCGAACAGATAAGAAGCGGCACCGAACTGGGTCTGGAACACGCTCAGGTGGTGGAGTTCTCCAGCGTCATCGCCACCGATAACGGCATTCAGTTGTCCAGCATCAAGGCGGCCGATGACACCTACCCGCTACGCGGCGAATTGAAAAGCGCGCCCGCCCCCTTCGCCGCGGAAACAGTCGGTGGCGGACCGCAGCCCGGTGAAGCCTGGGTCGAGGCACGCCTGCTGACCGCCCTGGACCTGAAGATCGGCGACAGCATCGATGTCGGCATGAAAACCCTGAAACTGGCGCGGGTGCTGACTTACGAACCCGATCGCGCCGGCAATTTCTACAGTCTGACGCCGCGGGTGCTGATCAACCTCGACGACCTTGCGGCCACCGGCGTGGTGCAGCCCGGCAGCCGGGTCAGCTATCGCGAACTGTGGCGAGGTAACGCTCAGGCACTCGAAACCTATCGGCAACTGATCAAACCGGGGCTCGCCGCCAACCAGCGCTTGCAGGACGCCCGCGACGGCAATCGACAGATCGGCGGCGCCCTGGGCAAGGCCGAACGCTACCTGAACATGGCCAGCCTGGTGGCGGTATTGCTCTCCGGAGTGGCGGTGGCGCTGTCGGCAACCCGTTTCGCCACCCGCCGGTTCGATGCCAGTGCATTGTTGCGCTGCCTCGGGCTATCGCGCCGGGAAACCATGGTGTTGTTCAGCTTGCAACTCACTGTGCTCGGGCTGCTGGCCAGCATCAGCGGCGCCCTCCTCGGTTGGCTCGCACAACTGGGATTGTTTGCCCTGCTGCATGACTTGCTGCCGACCGACGTGCCTCCGGGCGGGCTGATTCCGGCCGTTGCCGGGATCGGCACCGGACTGGTGGCGCTGGCCGGTTTCGCCTTGCCGCCGCTGGCGGCCTTGGGCCGGGTTCCGCCATTGCGCGTGCTGCGTCGGGATATGCTGCCGATCCCTTCCAGCACCTGGATGGTCTACGGTGTAGCGCTGGGCGCCCTCGCCCTGATCATGTGGCGCCTGAGCCTGGACC
>NZ_JBGCUL010000572.1:0-3297 GCF_054177685.1 Pseudomonas sp. P5_A2_2 | reverse complement strand
GGTTGCGTGAGCGCGGGGTCGAGGTTGAGCTGGTCAATGGCATCACCGCCGGCCTGGCGGGCGCGACGCAATGCGATATTCCATTGACCCTGCGCGGCGTGGCACGAGGGGTGACTCTGGTGACCGCCCACACTCAGGATGACAGTAGCCTGAACTGGCAAGCGCTGGCCCAAGGCGGCACGACACTGGTGATCTACATGGGGGTGGCGAAGCTCAGCGAGATCCGTGAGCAACTGCTGGCGGGGGCAATGGCGGCAGATACGCCGGTGGCAATGATTGAAAACGCATCGTTGCCGCATCAACGAGAGTGTCGAAGCAGCCTGATGGCAATGGAGGAAGATGCCTGTGCTTTCGAGTTGAAAAGCCCGGCAATCCTGGTGATTGGCGCAGTCGCAGCCAACGCCATCCCCTCCTGTGGGAGCGAGCCTGCTCGCGAAGAGGTTCTGTCCGTCGACATCAATGTTGGATTTCAACGCGCCTGACGCGTCCTTCCTCACCAAATCGCAGACAAAGAAAAGCCCGGCCTAAGCCGGGCTTTTCTCGGAGCTGCGAGCTAATTACTTAGCGTGAGCTTCAACCTGCGCTTCTACGCGACGGTTAACAGCACGACCAGCTTCAGTTTTGTTGTCAGCAACCGGGCGGGACTCGCCGTAGCCAACGGACTGAACGCGGGACGATTCAACACCGTACTGGTTGGTCAGAACTTGCTTAACGGCGCTTGCACGACGCTCGGACAGTTTCTGGTTGTAAGCGTCAGGACCGACGTTGTCAGTGTGACCTTCAACAGTAGTGGTGGTGGATGGGTACTGCTTCATGAAGTCAGCCAGGTTCTTGATGTCAGCGTAGCTGCTTGGCTTGACTGCCGACTTGTTGAAGTCGAACTTCACGTCCAGCTCTACACGAACGACTTCAGCAACTGCTGGGCAACCATCAGCGTCAACAGTAACGTTGGCTGGGGTGTCCGGGCACTTGTCAACGTTGTCGCAAACGCCGTCGTTGTCGCTATCGGAGCAGACTTCTGGTGCTGGAACCGGAGCAGCAGCAGGCTTGTTGCCGCCACCGAAGTTCACACCCAGACCTACGGACGGGATGTAGTCCCACTTGCCGTTGTCCAGCTTGTAGTCAGCTTCTACGCCAGCACGAGCGTAAACGTTTTCAACGAAGTAGTACTTAACGCCAGCGCCAGCAGTCAGGAAAGTCGACTGGTCACGACCGGTGTGGCCGTCAGCGGCTACGTTGGTCATGCTGCCGTGCTTAACGCCACCTTGAACGTAAGGACGCAGAGCGTCGCCAGCGTTGTTGAAGTGGTACTGAGCGTTCAGACCGAACTGGTCGCCTTCGATTTTCTGATTACCAGTGCCGTTGTTCGAACGGGTGTGGTCGTCATTGTTGTAGGTCAAGTTCAACGATACGTCGTCGGTCAAGAAGTAACCGATGGAGGCGCCAGGAGTGTAGCCGTCTTCAACGTTCTTAACGCTGTCGTTGTACTTCTTCCCGTAGTTGAGCTCGCCTTCAACTGCGCCTTGGCCTTGTGCCAGTGCGCCGAACGAAGTAGCGGCAATAAGAGTACCAATGGCCAAGCCCAAGGTGTTTTTCAGTTTCATCCGTTAAATCCCCATCTGGTGATTGTGAAGCAGTCCCGCAAACCGGGGGACAACTCGGCGGCAAGTCTAACAGAACTTGCCTGCACGTAAGAGATATTTGCGCTGAACTAAGTTTCAGCAATGCCTGCAAATTTCTCACGTAATTTATCTAGAGCGCGCTTGTACCGCATTTTTGTTGCACTCAAACCCATGTGCATGATGTCTGCGATCTCCTGAAACTCCAGCTCTGCGACAAAACGTAGCACCAGAATTTCGCGGTCAATCGGGTTCACATACACCAACCAGCGATCAAGTCCGCCCTTTTCCTCAGGTTTCGGCGCCTTTTCTTCGGACGCTTCCTCGAGGGGGTCAAGACTCAATGCGTCCATCAAGCGACGCTTTCGCCGTTCCTTTCGATATTGTGTGATGCACTCGTTGTACGTGATGCTATATAGCCACGTCTTGAACTTCGATTTACCTTCGAAGTTCTTCAGGCCATACAGCACCTTCAACATGACCTCCTGACAGACATCGTCTGCGTCGCGATCGTTCCCGAGATATCGTGCGCATACGTTAAATAATGTTCGTTGGTAACGCCGCATCAGTTCTTCATAGGCGCGTGTTACGTGAAACAGTTCGGTATGCGAGCGCGCGACCAACTCCTCATCAGAGAGCTCGCGGGGGTCGTAGCGCATGGATAACGATTGGGTTTTATTCAAAACAAGTCGGGCCGACAGTCAGGTCAATGTCCGCCGCAGCCAGCATCAGCAGGCATTTTGCGGCGGCATACATTAGCAGAGTTTGCCGGGTTAGCGGCTACTCACATGCTGCTCAAGGAGGATCCGATTGGAAAGAGAGACTAGCTCACCCTCATCGGTCAGCAATGTGGTTTTAACCGTGCCGATCTCTTCGATCTGGCCTTCGACCTCGCCAACACGCACTTGTTGCCCAACCTGGTACAGCTCACGCACGTAGATTCCCGCAAGAATCTGGCCGGCAATTTCCCGGCTTCCCAATCCCATGGCCAGTGCTACCGCCAGACCAACGGTTATCAACACGATCACGATCACATGGTTCAGCAGGTCAGTCTTGACCTCCAGCTGGCTGATCGCAACCGAAATACTGATGATGATCACCAGGCCCTGAGCAATTCGACCAAGCCCCGAAGCATAGTCCAGGCCCACGCCTTCTGCCGCTCCACGCACCAAGCTGAAACCCGCTCAAGTCCGAGGGATTCTGCGGCAGAAACCAGAAAAATAAGCAGAATGAACCCATAGACGATCTTGCCGATCAGGGTCGAGATAGGAACCTGCAATCCAGCGCGGGACAGCAGCTTGGTCAGGCCAGTGCCGCCCATCAAGCGGTCAAGGCCCAGTTTGGCGAGCAACTTGGAGAGCAGGGTGTCCAGCAGTTTGGCCACGACAAAACCCAACAGCAGCACAACCAGTGCGCCGAACAGGTTCGGAATGAAGTTCGCAACCTTGGTCCACAACGCAGTCATTGCAGTGACGAGGCTCTGAGTCCRGAGATCAAGTTCCATATTCAATCAGCCTTATCAGCAGTGCGGGCAGCAGGTTTACGAAGACGGGATACCGGCGCGACATGGGCCGACCCGTTATTCAAGGCGATCATCATTGCGGGCAACCAGCGCCCCAGCAGGCTGAACAGATCACCGGCGCCAACCTGGCGGTTGGCGGTTTTCAGCACACGCCCC
>NZ_JBGCUL010000571.1:0-2976 GCF_054177685.1 Pseudomonas sp. P5_A2_2 | reverse complement strand
CCCTGATCCGTTTCCGCCGCATGCAGGGCCGTAACACCCTGTGGCAGCCGGGTACCGACCACGCCGGTATCGCCACGCAGATGCTGGTAGAGCGTCAGCTCGAAGCCAAGGGCCAGAGCCGCCATGACCTGGGCCGCGAGAAATTCCTCGAGAAAGTCTGGGAGTGGAAGGATGAGTCCGGCGGCAATATCAGCCGTCAGATCCGTCGCCTCGGTTCGTCCGTAGATTGGAGCCGCGAGCGCTTCACCATGGACGACGGCCTCTCGGAAGCCGTTAAAGAAGCTTTCGTTCGCCTGCACGAAGATGGCCTGATCTACCGCGGCAAGCGCCTGGTCAACTGGGACACCAAGCTGCACACGGCGATTTCCGACCTGGAAGTTGAGAACCATGACGAGAAAGGTTTCCTGTGGAACCTGAAATACCCGCTGGCCGACGGCGCCAGGACCGCTGAAGGCAACGACTTCCTGATCGTCGCGACCACTCGCCCGGAAACCATGCTCGGCGACTCCGCCGTGGCCGTTAACCCGAACGATGAACGCTACAAAGCCCTGATCGGCAAATTTGTCGAGCTGCCGCTGGTTGGCCGCCGCATCCCGATCGTCGCCGACGATTACTGCGACCCTGAATTCGGCACCGGCTGCGTGAAAATCACCCCGGCCCACGACTTCAACGACTATGAAGTCGGCAAGCGTCACAACCTGCCGCTGCTGAACATCTTCGACAAAAACGCAGCCGTCCTGCCGGCTTGCCAGGTGTTCAACCTCGACGGCACGCTGAACGAAACCATCGACGGCAAGATCCCGGCTGAATACGCCGGCCTCGACCGCTTCGAAGCCCGCAAGCAGATCGTGGCCGCGTTCGACGCTGCCGGTCTGTTGGTCAGTGTTGACGATCACGCCCTGAAAGTACCGAAAGGCGACCGCTCCGGCACCGTCATCGAGCCATGGCTGACCGACCAGTGGTATGTGTCCACCAAGCCTTTGGCCGAGCCTGCGATTGCCGCCGTTGAAGACGGTCGCATCCAGTTCGTGCCGAAACAGTACGAAAACATGTACTTCTCGTGGATGCGCGACATCCAGGACTGGTGCATCAGTCGTCAGCTGTGGTGGGGCCACCGGATTCCGGCCTGGTACGACGAGTCGGGCAAAGTCTACGTCGGTCGCGACGAAGCCGAAGTGCGTGCCAAGCACAACCTCGGCCCGGACGTTGCGCTGCAACAGGACAACGACGTTCTCGACACCTGGTTCAGCTCGGGCCTGTGGACGTTCTCCACCCTCGGCTGGCCGGAAAAAACCGAGTTCCTGAAGAAATTCCACTCCACCGACGTCCTGGTGACTGGCTTCGACATCATTTTCTTCTGGGTTGCCCGGATGATCATGCTCACCATGCATTTGGTGAAAAACGAAGACGGCACGCCGCAGGTTCCGTTCAAGACTGTGTACGTGCATGGCCTGGTGCGTGACGGCCAGGGCCAGAAGATGTCCAAGTCCAAGGGCAACGTCCTGGACCCGCTGGACATCATCGACGGCATCGAGCTGGAAGCACTGGTGCAGAAACGCACCTCTGGCATGATGCAGCCGAAACTGGCGAAGAAGATCGAGAAGCAGACCCGCGACGAGTTCGCCGAAGGCATCGCCAGCTACGGCACCGACGCCCTGCGCTTCACCTTCTGCTCGCTGGCATCCACCGGCCGTGACATCAAGTTCGACATGGGCCGCGTCGAAGGCTATCGCAACTTCTGCAACAAGATCTGGAACGCGGCGCGCTACGTGCTGGACAAGGGCGAAGACTGTGGCCAGAACGGCGAAGCCTACGAACTGTCGCTGGCCGATCGCTGGATCATTTCGCAGCTGCAACGCACCGAAGCCGAAGTGACCCGCCAGCTCGATCAGTTCCGTTTCGACCTGGCGGCACAAGCCTTGTACGAGTTCATCTGGAACCAGTATTGCGACTGGTACCTGGAGCTGTCCAAGCCGGTGCTGTGGGACGAAAACGCGCCGGTCGAACGCCAGCGCGGCACCCGTCGCACCCTGGTGCGTGTACTGGAAGTCGCCCTGCGTCTGGCGCATCCGTTCATGCCGTTCATCACCGAAGAAATCTGGCAGCGCATCGCGCCGCTGGCCAGTATCGAAGGCAAGACGATCATGCTGCAACCTTGGCCAGTGGCCAACGAAACACGCATCGATCAGGCGGCCGAAGATGACATCGAATGGCTCAAGGGCCTGATGCTCGGAACCCGTAACATCCGTGGCGAAATGAACATCGGCCCGGGCAAACCGCTGCCGCTGTTCCTGAAGAACGTAAGCGCCGAGGATCAGCGTCGTCTGACCGAGAACGAAGCCCTGCTGAAGAAGCTGGCGCGCCTCGAATCGATCACCGTACTGGCTGCCGGCGACGAAGCTCCGCTGTCCGCCACCGCGCTGGTCGGCGAGATGGAGGTGCTGGTGCCAATGGCTGGCCTGATCGACAAAGGTGCGGAACTGGCGCGTCTGGACAAGGAAATCCAGCGTTTGCAGGGTGAAGTGCAACGTGTCGGCGGCAAGCTGTCCAATGCCGGTTTCGTTGACAAGGCGCCAGCCGAAGTCATCGACAAAGAACGCGCCAAACTGGCCGAGGCCGAACAGGCCCTGGGCAAGCTGGCCGAGCAGCATGCGCGGATTGCCAGTTTGTAACGGCAGATCGCAATGAAAGAGGGAGGCCTGCAATGGTCTCCCTTTTTTGTGCCTGCCATGTTTTCACAACTCAGGAAGATCCCACAGGGTTATGTGCTGATTACCACAATTGGGTTCACATCGGCCGGATGTGGGACAATGCCCGCCACTTTCAGCCATACCCGAATCGACCACACCCATGACCGCCCCCCGCTCCCCCAAGCCTGCGCGCCAAAAACCTGCTCCGAAGACTCCGGCCACGGCCGTCGCCCCGAAGGAAAAGGCCAGCCTGCACCCGCGCAATCGCCATCAGGGTCGCTACGAC
>NZ_JBGCUL010000570.1:0-2977 GCF_054177685.1 Pseudomonas sp. P5_A2_2 | reverse complement strand
GAAGTACACGCTACGACCAATTCATCGACGAACTGGGTCATCAACGACAAATTTACCTTACAACTCCACACTTTATAACGGTCCCGATGATACTGGAGAAAAACCCGAATCTAATTGCAACCGTGCCCAGTGAACTGGGGAAAACGTTCCTACGCTACAACGCGGTCAAGGTAATAAAAACCCCGATTAAGTCCCCCAGCTTGCACCTGCGACAGTATTGGCACCCGCGCCATCATCATGATCCCGGAAATATATGGCTTCGCCAGTTGGTCAAGCTTCTTTTCGACAGGTATATGAGTTGAGGGGCGTGATATTGGCGCAATCTAATCATCCCCTCACTTCAATGATTGCGATAATTTACGAGGATAAAACTACTCTTAGTGAATAGGGAAAATGACGAAATTTCACCGATATGATTTTAGAATTGATCGCTAACTAACTATGTGGGCCTATCTGATTCAGCCGACAGGGGCTGAAGCAAGTTTTGTTTGGGGTATGCGCGAGCGGGCTCGCTCCCCACAGATTATGCGCTAAACCTGTGAGAGCGAGCCCGCTCGCGAAGAGGACGTTAGGGCTGCCGCCAAAAAATCCGGATCAGAAGTAATAACCGATGTTCATGTACAACTGGTTTTCCCACTGGTTACTACCACCAGCCCCCAGACTCTGGGTGAGGCTGCCGCCACCGATGACCGGATCATTCTTGCCGTACAACCATTCCGTGGCGATCCACAGTTTGCTGAGGGAGAACGAGGTGCCGAAAATCATCCGTTGCGAGGTTTTGAAATCGTCGGCGGATTTATCGAAGGCGCTGTAGTTGGCGTACAGCTTCACACCGCTGATCTGATCGAACAGGTACTTGCCGCTGACGTCGTAGCTCACATCCGCCACGTACAAGTTGCCGCGACTGGCGACGTTGAAGGTGCCGTCGTAACCGCCGAAAGTCACCAGTTCATCGGTGCCGGGGTTGCGCGGGGACATCTGCTGTCGCGCGGCTTGCAGTTGCACGCCCCACGGACCGTTTTTGCCGATGTAGTGCACCGCCATGGCATTGCGCCGGCCATCGTTGTTGGTGTCGCGGTTCTCCAGGGACGAGGTCAGGCCGGAGATCCCGACTTCGGACTTCCACGGCCCCAGGTCCAGCGCCTTGGCCACCCGCAGGACCACTGTGTTGCGTTCCTGGTTGTTACTGCCGTCGGTGACATAGCTGTCCGCTTCGGAGACCACGGTGGAGTAGGTTTCACCGTTGCTGGTGCCTTTGCCCTGCCAGGCCGGGCGCAGGTAATAACCGGCCTGAACATTCCAGTCGCCGCTTTGCTGGATGTACTTGGCACCGACTTCTTCGATGTCTTCCAGTCCTATGACGCTGCCCAGGGTTTGATAGAACGTGCTGCCGAAGTACGGCTGCAAACCGAACGGCAGCTGGTTCAGGCCGACCTGGACCTGCTGGTCGGGGTTGAACTTGTAGCCGATCCACGCCAACTCGGCGAACTGGACGTCACCGACATTATTTGTGTACTTGTAAGGGTAGGCTCGACCGTAGAAACGGTACTTGGCTTCGCCAATCCAGGTGTCGGAGTTGTACTTGGCGCTGAGGATCGCGGTGTCGAAGTTGAACGTCTGGATGTCGCGATCCGGGTCATAGTCCCAACGCGCCCGGACGGCACCACCGAGATCAAGGTTATCGGTAACCTGGATCGCCATCGCAGGGCTGGAAAGGGCGCCCAATAGCGCCAGTGGGGTCAATGAGCGCAAGGCCCGGGTTGTATTCAAGTTCATGGTCGCTCCGTCTCTTCTCTAGGTCYTATTTTTGGCAACAGCTATCCCGGCCACGGCAAAAGCGCGGTCTGGATAAAAGGGGTAAGGCCCGCCAGGACGAAGGCTGTTAACAGCGTCCAGGTGCGGGCCGGGAGGGTCAGCCGCCGGCGGCCTGCAGGGTCTGGGTGTAGCTATGCAGAGCCTGTATATGGCACCTCTTCATTAAGGCTGGGAGGTGTCTGACAAGCCGCGGTCATTCATACTCCCGCGTCAGCTGCGTTGCAGTTCTTCAACTACTGCCGCACAGGCACGGAAGGTATTCAACGTCCACTCTGGATTGATAAAGTCCGGCCAACTGGAAAGTTTTACGATTGCCACTTCAGAGGCTGGATCCCAATAGATACTCTGCCCAAATACTCCGCGCGCCGAGTAGGTACCTAGTTCACTGTCCAATACCCAGCACTGATTACTGTATGCCGCGCCAGGAAAGCTCTTGACGTAAAAGCCATAGAGAACTTCAAAAGCCGGTGTGGAACCACGGCCGCATTCACGCACAAACTCCTCTGGAACAATCTGCTGGCCGTTGAAACGCCCCCCCTGCAGATACATTTGGGCAAAGCGCCCCAGATCACGCAGCGTGGCGCTCATCCCGCCATCGGCCAATGCAGTTCCAACGCTATCGAGGGTGATATTCGCGTCTTGCTCTGCCCCCAGTCTTGACCAGATTTCCCGGCTCAGTAAAACGGGCAGCCGCTCGCCGCAAGCCCGCTCACAAACCCAGGCCAACATGTCGGTATCCACTGAGCGGTACTCAAAGTACTGGCCATGCTCACGGTCCTTACTCAGCGACTTCAACAAACCATAAATGCTGTCAGGTGACTCTCGCTCTCCCCGTTCACGCCAACCCGAGGCGATATCCAACTGAATGAATTCAGCATCAGGATCGGTGTAGTCCTCCCTGAATCTCACTCCCGTGCGCATATCCAGCAGATCCTGTACCCGAGCGTCGCCATAACCGCTTGCCGAAAGCTCGGGCACATAGTCGCTGACACGCGCTTGGGGATCGATTCTGCCCTGGCCGATCAATCTGCCGACCAGGCTACCGACGACGGTCTTGGATACCGATTGCAACAGATGCAACGTGTGCGGCTGCATACCGTTGAAATACTGCTCCGAAACCACCTTGCCTTGATGAAGCACCAAAAAACCATCGGTGTAGCTA
>NZ_JBGCUL010000569.1:0-2982 GCF_054177685.1 Pseudomonas sp. P5_A2_2 | reverse complement strand
CCCAGTACCACCCCGTCATGCATGCCATTACCGACCCTGAGCGCAGCGGCGGCATCCGCGAGCTTCTTCGCGAATTGATCGTAGACACCAGATTGCACGAGCATGCGGTTGGCGGCAACACAAGCCTGGCCTGTGTTGCGGTACTTGGCGGCAAGTGCACCCTTCACTGCGGCATCGATATCAGCATCGTCAAAGACGATGAACGGCGCGTTACCGCCCAGTTCCATGCTCGCCTTCTTGATAGTCGGAGCGCACTGGGCCAGCAGCAGCGATCCCACTTCGGTCGAACCTGTGAAGGACAACTTGCGAACGACCGGGTTCGCTGTGAGCTCCCCGCCGATTGCGCGGGCCGAGCCTGTGACGACGTTGCATACACCCCGAGGCAGACCGGCGCGCTCGGCGAGTACGGCCAGAGCCAGTGCCGAGAGCGGTGTCTGACTGGCCGGCTTGATGACGCCTGCGCAACCAACCGCCCAGCCCGGGCCGGCTTTGCGTGTAATCATCGCGGAGGGGAAGTTCCACGGTGTGATGGCTGCAAACACGCCGATAGGGGCTTTCTGCACGAGAATGCGTCGACCGTCCACATTCTGCGGAATGATGTCGCCATTCACACGCTTCGCTTCTTCCCCGAACCATTCGATGAAGCTTGCGGCGTAAAGGATTTCGCCACGGGATTCCACCAAGGGCTTACCCTGTTCGGCCGTCAGGATGACCGCCAGGTCCTCGATGTTTTCAAGCATAAGCTCATAGAGCTTACGGAGGACCTTTGCACGCTCCTTTGGCAGCGTCTTGCGCCATCCCCGCATGGCGCGTTCGGCCGCTGCGATTGCGCGCCGAGTCTCGGACTCTCCACCGTTTGGTACGCGCGCCACCAATTCACCGGTGGCTGGATTGCGGACCTCGATTGTCTGGCCACTCTCTGCCTGGACCCATTCGCCGTCGATCAACATCGCCTGACGCAGCAGGTCGGGGTCTTTCAGATTCAAGGTTGCGGTGCTATTCATGGGGCAGACCTCAGATGGAGTTACGACCGATGAAGAAGGCTTCATCGAGGTCAGTGGTCGGGTTCAATCCAGCCGCTTCTAGTCCTTTACGTAACACCGCCATGTCGCGTTGGTACACGCGTTGGGTAGGGTGGGGCATAGGACCGCCGTTGTAACCCTGCAACCAGCCTTGGTATTTCCACATCATGCGATTGAGAAGTCCGTTTGCCGCCATTGGCAGGCTTGCAAACGCTTTGCGTGCCGGATCCATTTTGTACCAGAGCTGAGTTGCCTCATCGTAGTTGCCCGCGCGGATCAACTTGTGGATCTGTGGAAGCAATGGGCCGTAGTAAGAGGAGTAGTTAGTTCCACAGAAAGGGATGTCCATCACCTGTGCCAAAGGCACGTACTCATACTCAAGCGGAGATGAGATAACGACTTCCTCATGGAACTCGCGGTGAACTTCGATCGCCGACATGATGTAAGGCAGTCCGCCTTCGGCTTTGATTGCAACGACGTTGGGGATCTCGTCGACCATTCGACGCAGCACCGCCAGCGGAATGTCGGCAGGGTGCAAGCGGCTGAAACCCCAGGCGGGCAGCGGGAAGATTATTACGCCCAGGTTCGTCGCGGCGCAGATCGCCTTGGTGTACTCGAATACTTCGTCATAGGACTTCGGATAGAAGTACGGAGGATAGCCAAGCAGCACAAGGTCGGCGCCGGCAGCTTCGGCTCGCTTGACTGCCTCAATGTTATCTTCCAGCGTGTTGAACACCGCGTGGTGAACGATCACGAGACGGCCGGCTGCTTGATCGGCCATGATTTGACAGAACTCACCGTATTGCTCTTGGGTAATGGCTACCTCCGAGCAGGACAACGACCCGACGAAACCGTGCTTGATTGCCAGTTCTACGTCGTGGCGAATGGCTTTCTCATTGATGCGCTTGAAGTCGGAGGTCATTGTCGGAATCGTAACGTTGGCGACCCCAACGAGTTTCTCGCGGGCCCAGTCTCGAGCGTCCTTTTTATTGTAATTGGCCATGTAAGGCTCCTGTCAGTCAGGGTGGGTGATAGTCGTCGCTGTTCGCTCAGCGCTTTGTTTCAAAATCGATCGGCAATGGTGTTGCCAGCCCGGCTTCAAGTGCCTTGGTCAGGATGAGTTCCGCCACCACGATGTCTTGAAGACCACCGCCAACTGACTTGAACATTGGGGCCTTGGCTTGCTTCAACTGTTCACTGCAGGCGCCGCCCATCAGGTCAGACAGGCTGAAGGCCTTCTGGCGGAATTCGATCCCGGCGGCATGGGCGGCAAGCATGTCTCCTGTCTCTTCCAGCACTTCTTCCAGGGTGTCGCAGATGATCAAGTCGCTGCGCTCCACGACTGAAACATCTATTTCACGCTGCTCCGGGATGGTCGAGCCGATCGAAACGACGGTGGCGCCCGGCTTCAACCAATCGCCAAAAAGAATCGGCTTTTCATCGCGCGAGCGTGCTGCCGTCAGCACGATGTCGGCGCCTTCCACGGCTTCTTGTGCTGAGCCAACACCCCGGGCGGGTACACCGAGATCTCGTGTCGCCGATGCGGCAAATGCTTCGCGTCGTTCAGGAGTCGGGCTGAAGACGACAATTTCGGTCAGTTCGCGGACGCTGGCGAAGGCGCGGATGTGCATCGAAGCCTCCAATCCACTTCCTATGACGGCAAGGCGTGCAGGCCTCTGTGGGGCGAGGCGGTCAAGGGCCGCGGCCGAGGTAGCTGCAGTGCGAAATCCAGTCACCAGGTTTGCGTCAATGAAAGCGGCGATGCGATTGGTCGTCCGATCGAACAGAACGATGACGTACTCGATTCCCGGTGGCGCATCGCCCATGTTCGAGCCCATCAGCTTGGCGCCGAAGTAGCGTCCGCCCGCCGGAATAGCCGGCAGGGTGCGAAGCCAGGTTTTTTCAAGGCTTGCAACGGTGCGGGGCGGAGTAGCCCTGGCTGGCAAATGTTGCCCGTAAG
>NZ_JBGCUL010000568.1:0-3000 GCF_054177685.1 Pseudomonas sp. P5_A2_2 | reverse complement strand
GCTCGGAACGGCGCGCGGCGCTGGGCAAACTGGCGATGATTCTGGCGATCCTGCCAGCCGGTTGGGGCAGCTGGAAACTGGCCGAATCGCAGCAGTGGTCCGCCGACTATCACACGGCCGTCGGTCAGCAGCGCGAACTGACTCTGGCCGATGGCTCGAAAATCACCTTGAACACCGACACCGCCATCGACGTGCTGTTCGACGCCAATCAACGCCTCATCCACCTGCGCGAAGGCGAAATACTGGTGCAAACCGCACCGGACATTTCCCCGATCGCCCGCCCCTTTCTGGTCAGCACCCGTCAGGGCCGCATGCAGGCATTAGGGACGCGGTTTACCGTTCGAGAGCTGCAACCTCGCACTCACCTTGCCGTGCTGGAAGGCGCGGTGAAAGTCGAACTCGCGGAAAATCGCCAAAGCACACCCCTGATCGTCAATGCCGGTCAACGCACCGACTTTTCTTCCCACACGCTTGGCCAGCTCAGCGTCGCCGACCACTACGTCGGCGCCTGGACCCAAGGCATGCTGATGGCGGACAAAATGCGCCTGGCCGATTTCGTCGCCGAACTGACGCGCTATCGCCGTGGCTTCGTGCGTCTCGATCCGGCGCTTGCCGATCTGCGCATTTCCGGCGCCTACCCCATCAGCGACAGCCAGCGCACGTTGAACATGCTGGCGCAAACCTACCCGATTCTCGTCAGCGGCCATTTGAATGGCTACTGGGTCATGCTCTCCCCGGCCTGAGTCAAAAAAATATTTACCGAGCCGGTGATACTTTTTTTGATCTCGACTGGCTACAGGGGAGAAGCACTTTTGCGTCCTGTTCATAGGCTCATTCATCCATGCTTGCTGCACGCCTCCYGCGCCCGGATCGTCAGTTCAAACCAGTTGTTCGCAGTGCGTTGCTAAGGCTTGTCCTGATCGGTGCCGTTTGCCCGTTTGCCTTGGCCGTCGTGCCGGTGCAACTGGACTCTGTCGCGGTCCGCGCCTACAACATCCCCGCCGGGCCACTGGGTGCCACTCTGTCGAGCTTCGCGGTGGACGCCGGCATTGCTCTGTCGTTCCAGCCATC
This sequence comes from Pseudomonas sp. P5_A2_2, assembly GCF_054177685.1. Taxonomy (NCBI): domain Bacteria; kingdom Pseudomonadati; phylum Pseudomonadota; class Gammaproteobacteria; order Pseudomonadales; family Pseudomonadaceae; genus Pseudomonas; species Pseudomonas sp. P5_A2_2. The sequence goes on along the minus strand of NZ_JBGCUL010000568.1, from coordinate 1,929 downwards.
GTTGCCCGAAGGCCTGACCAGTCCTGCGCTGATCGGCAATTTCTCTACCCAGGAGGCGGCCAATCGTTTGCTGGAAGGCAGTGGCCTGGACATGGTTTTACGCAGCGACGGCAGCTACACACTGGTCCCGCGCCGGGTGACACTGGATGAAACGGCCGTCATCGGCACTGAAAAGCGCGCCGAATCTTTGCCGCAGGTGTATGCCGGCGGCCAGGTGGCCAATGGCGGACGATTGGGCATTCTGGGCAATACCGATGTGATGGACGCGCCTTTCAGCGTCAGCACCTACACTTCGGCACTGATCAAGGATCAACAGGCAGTCACCGTCGGCGACGTGCTGGAGCGCGATTCATCGGTACGTTCCACTGGCCAGACCGGGGGGATTGTCGACTCGTTCTTCATCCGTGGCTTTCCCGTCGGCGAAGGCAATTTGGGGGAACTGGCATTCGACGGCGTGTACGGTGTGGCGCCCAACTACCGGGTGTTCACCGAATACGCCGAGCGTATCGAACTGGTCAAAGGCCCCGGTGCCCTGCTCTATGGCATGTCACCCAACAACGCGGTCGGCGGCGTCATCAACGTGGTGCCCAAGCGCTCCCTCGATGAAGACCTGACCCGTTTCACCACCAGTTACGTCATGGACTCGCAGCTCGGTGGACACCTCGATGTCAGTCGGCGTTTCGGTGAAGAACGCCGCCTCGGCGTGCGCATCAACGGCAGCACACAACTGGGAGATACGGTGATCGACGATCAATCGCGCCATGTCGATATCGGCGCCATTTCCCTCGATTATCAGGGCGAACGCCTGCGCACCACCTTTGATTGGCTCAACCAGAAAGAAAGCTTCGACGCTGCCTCACGACCGTTTCTGATCGCTTCGGGCGTGGACATTCCCTCGGCCGCCAACGGCCGGACCAATGTCAGTCAGGATTGGGGTTGGTCGACAACCCGTGACAAATCGGCGTTGCTCAGCGGCGAATACGACCTCAGCGACACCCTGACCGTGTTTGCCCACGCGGGCGGCGGCAAATCGGATGTTGCGCGGATGTCCGACCAGACCCCGACCATTATCAACGCCGCTGGCGACACCTCGTCGATCCCCGGTTACTACAAGTTCGAAGTCGAGCGTTACACCGTCGACGCCGGTGCGCGCCTGCGTTTCGACACCGGGCCGATCAGTCATCGCACGGCTTTGCAGGTCAGTCGTTACCGCGACGTGTTGTCTCGCGGGATCATTTCCGGCGCGCCGATCCTCTCCAATATTTACCATCCGGTGGATCGCCCGAAGCCTTGCATCCCCAAGCCGGACACGCCAAAAGTGTCCGAGAGCGAACTGACCGGCGTGGCGCTGGCTGACACGCTGTCGATTCTGGATGACCGTGCACAGATGATCCTCGGCATGCGCAAACAGAACATCAAATCCGACAACTACAATGCGTCCGGCGTCGTCACCACGTCCTACGATGACGGCCGAACCACACCGTTGTTCGGTGCAGTGCTCAAGCCCTGGGATCACGTGTCGTTCTACTACAACTACATTGAAGGCCTGAGCAAAGGCGACATCGCGCCCTCCACCGCTTCCAATGCCGGCGAAATTTTCGCCCCTTACGTTTCCCGCCAGCATGAACTCGGGGTCAAGGCCGACTATGGCACCTTCACCTCCACCCTCAGCCTGTTTCAGATCACCAAACCCAGCGGCGAACTGACCAGCGGGGTGTTTTCGGTCCAGGGCGAACAACGCAATCGCGGGCTCGAGCTGAATGTATTCGGCGAAGTCACTCCGGGCACTCGTGTGCTCGGTGGTGTGACCCTGCTCAATGCCGAACTGACCAAAACCGGCGTGGCCGCCAACCGTGGCAATAAACCGGTCGGCGTACCCGAAGTTCAGGCCAACCTCTGGGCCGAATGGGACACCTCGTGGGTCGCAGG
>NZ_JBGCUL010000567.1:0-3003 GCF_054177685.1 Pseudomonas sp. P5_A2_2 | reverse complement strand
GACCCAGGCCGAGCAGCTCAAGACCACGGTCAAGGATGAGGGTTACCAGACCGTCCTCAATGAGGTGATGGGTCATATCGCCAGTTTCAGTGACAAGCTCGCTGAGTACACCGGCCTGCTGGAACAGGAAAAAACCGTCTATCAGCAATTACACCAACGCGCAGCCCAGGTGGTCGAGCGGGTGGATCAGGCTTATGTCGCGCAAGACCAGGCGATGCAGGCTGAACTGAAAAAGAACTCGCTGCTGATCATTGGCTCTTCCGCCCTGGCCTTGCTGGTCGGGCTGGTTGCCGCGTGGTTCATTACCCGGTTGATCGTGGCACCGCTGCGCAGTGTGATTCAGGTGGCGCAGCAGATTGCCTCGGGGGATTTGAGTGCGACCATTGACGTGACCCGCCGCGACGAAATCGGTCAGTTGATGCAGGCAATGCAACAAATGGGCGCGGGGCTCAGCCATATCGTCAGCGGCTTGCARTCGGGTATCGAACAGTTGGCGACTTCCGCCCAGTCGCTGTCGGCGGTGACGGAACAGACCAATCTTGAGGTCAGTTCGCAGAAGGAGGAAACCGAACAGGTCGCCACTGCAATGAATCAGATGACGGCCACGGTGCATGATGTCGCGCGCAATGCGGAAGAAGCCGCGTTGGCCGCGCAAACAGCGGACGGCAAGGTTGAAAGTGGCCAGCAGGTGGTGCGCCAGAGCATGGCGCGGATCGAGCAGTTGGCGGACTCAGCCACCTCGGCCAGTTCGAGCATCGAAAGCCTGAGTGCGGAAATCCAGAACATCGGCACGGTGTTGAGTGTGATCAAGAGCGTGGCGGAGCAGACCAACCTGCTGGCGTTGAACGCGGCGATCGAGGCGGCCCGGGCCGGCGAACAGGGCAGGGGCTTTGCCGTGGTGGCCGATGAAGTGCGTGCATTGGCCAAGCGAACCCAGCAATCGACCGAGGAAATCGAACGCCTGGTCAGCGCCTTGCGCTCGGCGGCGCAGTCGTCGGTGCAGCAGATCCAGAGCAGTGGCGAGTTGGTGAAGCTGGCGGTCAGCGACGCATTGCAGACCGAGAGTGCGCTGGGAAGCATTGCGGCGGCGGTATCCTTGATCCAGCAGATGAACCAGCAGATCGCCGCGGCGGCCGAGGAACAGAGCTCGGTGGCCGAAGAGATCAACCGCAGTGTCACCAGCATTCGCGCCAGTGCCGACCAGTCATCGCTGGCGATGCAGGGCAATGCGGCGTCCAGTATTGAGTTGGCGCAACTGGGGGTTGAGCTGAAGGGGATGGTGGGGCATTTCAGGCTTTGAAATGATCTTCGGTACAAACCAAAAAAGCCACCTCTCGGTTAATACTGATCAGTTAACACACGAAAYCTGTGGGAGCGAGCTTGCTCGCGATGGGGGCCKAATGTTCAACATCAATGTTGACTGACCCGTCGCTATCGCGAGCAAGCTCGCTCCCACAAGGATTGCAGTGTTCAAACCCTTAACTGATCGGCATAAACCTCTCGGTGGCTTTTGTGTTTTCGCTGATCAGTCGTAGATCGCTTTCTTTTTCCAGTCCGCGTCGGCCTCGACGTCTTTGAGGCCTTCGGTCAACTGGTTGACTTCGCCTTCGACCGGCGCAATGCGATCCATGACCTGGTCATTGGCACGGGCCAGAAGCTTTTCCAGGTATTCCAGTTGCTCGGCGTAAACCTGTGGTTCCTGTTGTTTGCGCAGGTATTGCACGCCGCGTTCGAATGCCAGGCGAGCCTGTCCGGGCTGGTTCTGTTGCAGGGAGTGCTGGCCGAGGTTGTTGAAGAACTCGATGTGCAGCAGCACGAGGATGTGGCGCACTTCACGGATCCAGCGTTTGGCCTCGTTGGGGGCCAGGAAGCCGTCCTGTGCCGCGCGGGTGATCTGGCCGTGCAGGGCTTCGAGCAGGAAGCGTACATCCTTGGCCTTGGCTTCGGTCTGGATCGGTGCCGGCGGATTGTTGACCGGGATGGATTCACCCTGGCCGACAAGGGCTTCCAATTCGACGATCCGAGCCTTGAGGTTGGCGCTGGATTTTTCCAGGTTGAGCAAGCGCTGGCAGACGTTCAGTTCCAGGCGGGCCAACAACAGCTTGAGTGCCGGGGTCATCAGTTGGCCGGGGAACGTCTCGGTGATTTCGCCGCAGCGACGCAGACGATCATTGAGCTCGATCTTGGTACGGGCCTTTTCCAGCTTGTTGTTTTCCAGCACATGGTTCATGTAACCAATGGCGATCAACAGGGCGATCCCGGCTACGACGAGCAGGGTGATCATGAGTGGCGTCACCGGTAAGACCTCTTTATAGGTTGCGCATGCGAGTCGGGTGGCTTGGCATTTGAGCGCCCAGGCCCGCACGACGGGTTGGATCGGACATGCTTGTGCTTATATCGGCCGCAGCCCCGTTTCTATAAATGATGGCACCAGATATACAAAGTGCCATCATTGGGTGAACTATAACGTCTTGGCGGGTGCCAGAATATAGGCGTCAAACGCCGGGCAGCGGAAAAACCGCAATGGCTCCCAAAAGCAGGGCGAAGTCATTGATTTAAATAAATTTATATCAGGGGGTTGACGACCTCTCAATCCATCCATAGAATGCGCGCCACTTGCAGCGTAAAGCACACAGCGAAACGAAGCAGGGAGTGAATGTTGTACGTGTGTCCCCTTCGTCTAGTGGCCTAGGACACCGCCCTTTCACGGCGGTAACAGGGGTTCGAGTCCCCTAGGGGACGCCAATGCGGGAATAGCTCAGTTGGTAGAGCACGACCTTGCCAAGGTCGGGGTCGCGAGTTCGAGTCTCGTTTCCCGCTCCAATTTTAAACAGCGTTGCTTTCGGGCAGGGCTGAGTGAAACCAGAACCAAGTCTTCGGATGCGGCTCTGGACACCGAAACACACACCATGTGTTCCGGGTAGCGTGTCCCCTTCGTCTAGTGGCCTAGGACACCGCCCTTTCACGGCGGTAACAGGGGTTCGAGTCCCCTAGGGGACGCCA
>NZ_JBGCUL010000566.1:0-3004 GCF_054177685.1 Pseudomonas sp. P5_A2_2 | reverse complement strand
GCAGATAGCGATGATCCCCAGGCCAACCATGGCGGGGTTGAGGCGGTTGCGACCCAGGCCTCCACTGCCGTGTTTACACAGTGCGAGCGCGGCAAAACTGGCCAGGGCGATCATCCACAGCGGCACCAGCAGCGGCAATGCCCGAGCCAGTATCAGGCCTAGCACCAGCCAGCTCAGGTCGCTCAAACCCTCACGGACATTACGTCCGCGCAGGCGCAGCAGGCCTGCTTCGAAGCCCAGGGCGAGCAGCACGCACCAGAAGGTCTGCAACCAGACCACGATGCCAAATTGCCAGGCGTACAGGGTGGTGCCCGGCAGGAGACACAGGCTGACCAGCAGCATTATTGTGCGCAGTTGTCGGTGCGCGGTAGAACGAAGTATCAGGCTCATGCACGTAGCTCCGTCTTGCTCTGGCGGAAACGTTCGCGCAGCGGCAGATTGCTCGGGCAGGTGCTGCTGCAGCTGCCGCATTCGATACAGGCATCCAATCGCAGTTCCTGCAGGCTGGCCTTGTCAAGGCGCTCGGCCGCAGCGTAGAGATCCAGCGGTCTGAGCGACATCGGGCAGACATCCACGCAGCGCGTACAGCGAATGCAACTGCTTGCGGGCTGAGGTGCCGGCAAGTAGCGCTCGGCGCCGAATATCAGGCAACTACTGGTCTTGCTGATGACGGCAGTGGGGTCCGGTAACGGCTGTCCCATCATCGGCCCGCCGACCTGAGTCAACTGGCCTTCGGGGGCTGCGCCAGCAAGTGCGCGCAGTGCGCTGACCGGGTAACCCACCGGCACCAGGACATTCCCGGGGCGCTTGCAGTCCCCGGTCAGCGTCAGCACGCGTCTTACCAGTGGTTCGCCGTGGAAGATGGCCCGGCCCAGTGCGTAGAGCGTCGCGACATTCAGCGCCAGTACGCCGATATCGGCGGGCAGGGTCCCTGGCGCCAGACTGCGGCCACTAAGGGCCTTGATCATCAACGGCTGCCCTCCTGCCGGGTAACGCGCCGGTAGCGGCCATATCTCGACCCGGGTGCGCGCCTGGCGAGCGGCGGCGCGTAACGCGGTAATCGCCTCAGGTTTGTTGGTTTCGATACCGAAGCGGGTCAGGGTTATTCCCATCAGGGTGGCGACATAGTCGGCGTACTCGATCAGCGCCTCGGCACGTTCGCGCATGAGACGGTCATCGCAGGTAAGGAAGGGCTCGCATTCGGCACCGTTGATCAGCAGAAGATCGGGCTGCCGGGCGCCGGCCAGCTTGAGGGCCGTCGGGAAACCCGCCCCGCCAAGACCGACTATGCCCATCTGCAATGCTCGTTCGACCAGCGCCTCGGGCGTTTGCGGCAGCCCCGGCACCGGGCGTTCGATCCACTCATCCAGACCATCTGCGTTCAGAATGACGGCCATGACCGGCCCGGCTGAGTCGGCCGCGAAGGCGAGATCAATCCGTTCCACGATGCCGGAGGTGCTGGCATGCACCCAAGGGGTGTTGTCATCGCCAATACCGATCACCTCGCCCTTGCGCACATGCTGTCCCGGCTGCACGCAAGGCTGGACGGACCGGCGACCGCGCTCGAGCGGAATCGCCAGCTGTATGTTTGCAATCGGGACCGAGGCAACCGGCGTGGCGTTGGATAATTCTTTGTAGCCCCTGAGCTCGATCCCTCCGTGCCAACTAAGCTGTGAGGGTGAGGCGATGGCCAGCAGGCTGCGCCAGAAGGGTTTCTGTTGCGGCTGGCGCTGGGCGCGGACGCGGCTCTGCATGCGCTCGACGCTCTGCAACGAATGGTTAGACATTTTCTGTCCTCCAATTTTTGGGCAAAAAACACCCCTATGCGCTAATGCATATGATGGTTTTTTTGCTTCCAGGACGTTGAGCGAAAAGGGAGGGGGACAATTGATCACCCCGCAACTCAGAGTGCCGAGTAGAGGTTTTGTTCATTTTTTGATCAGGCTTGCTGATGAGCGGTAGTCATCCCACACGGGATCACAGAGGTGTTGATTGATGCGCGTAAGCCTGCTGGTGATGCTGTTGACGTTGCTGTATGGCTGTGGCGAACGGATCGAGCGCGTTTCCGGACCGACCATGGGGAGCACTTATTCGATCCAGTACGTACCCGCCGCGCAGACGCCCGACTCGCAGCGAGTAAAGGCCGAAGTCGAGACGATACTCGCGGCGCTCGACCAGCRGTTTTCCAACTGGCGCAGCGACTCCGTGGTTTCCCGCTTCAACGATCTACCGGCCGGCGCCTGTCAGGCGTTGCCGGAAGAAATGCGTCGCTTGCTGGCGTACGGTGAGTTTCTGTTCCGCGAGAGTGGCGGGGCTTTCGACCTGACGGTGCAGCCATTGATGAACCTCTGGGGATTCGGTCCGCAGTCACGGGGGGAGCGCTTGCCGGATGCTGGCGCGCTGGCACGGGAGCGAGCACGGGTAGGGCATCAGCACTTGCGCATGGAGGGCGAAAAGCTGTGCAAGGATGTGGCGGCGCAACTGGATTTTGACAGCATTGTCGCCGGCTATGCGGTGGATCAGGTCGGCGATAGGCTTTCGGCCCTGGGCATCCAGGCCTATCTGGTCGAGATCACCGGTGAACTCAAGGCGGTCGGCCGCAAGCCGGATGGCTCGCCCTGGCGCATCGCCCTGGAGGTGCCGAGCGGCGCAAGCGAGCGGCAAGTGGAGCGCACCATTGCACTGGATGGCTACAGCGTTTCCACCTCCGGCGATTATCGCAACTATTTCGAGGAAGGTGGCCAGCGCTATTCGCACACCTTCGATCCACGYGTCGGYASGCCGGTGAAKCACGCGCTGGCGGCAGTGACGGTGGTCGACCCTTCGGSGCTGCATGCCGATGGCTTGTCTACGCTGTTGATGGTGCTCGGCCCGGAGGAAGGCTATGCCTTCGCCGAGCGGCATGAYCTCGCTGCCTATTTCATCRTGCGCCAGGGGCAGGGTTTCGTTGCCCGGGCGACGCCGCGATTCGAGTCGTTGTTTCCCGAGCAGAGCAAGACGAAGC
>NZ_JBGCUL010000565.1:0-3007 GCF_054177685.1 Pseudomonas sp. P5_A2_2 | reverse complement strand
CAACTCGTGGATGCTCGACACATCAACGCCGATCCCCGAATTTGCCGCTGCACTGAGCATGCTCTGGGACTTGTTGGCCTTGGCCCCGTAGAAAAGGGCATGAGGCACGTCGTACTGCTTCAACACCGCCAGCAAGGCATGTGTGTTTAATTCAAAGGCATGGGGCCAGACCAGATTCAATGGTGAGCCGTGTTGTTTGACCAAGTCTTTAAGTGTGCCCGGAAAGTCATTGATGAGCGTGGAAATAAGCGGGTCGGTCAGCGGCTTTAACATCTCCGGATGATGAACTTTATTTCGTTGCTCAACAGCGGGTGTATTTGTTGTAGGCATAGTTAACCCCTGGCCCCGTAAATGACGTCGCTATTGATGTTTCGATAACTAAGCGTTATCGATTCATGTAGTCTTTTTACTCGTCAGATACGAGGTCTAAACAATTTGGAGGCGGATGCCAGGCGAAATCCGGGTCTGGGTTCGAAGCGCTGATCGTAATAAATGGTTCGCAAAACAATTGCATGAGAATCCCATTCCATAATGGTTTGTACGGACGTGTTAATTGGCCACTCGTTGAGGGCCAATCCCCTGTAAATACCCGTAACTGACATTCAAATGGCATCACTGACAGGTACTTCCCGAGATACTGATGATTTGCTTTGAAGCGAGGATAGTTCCTCTTGGCGGCGTGAACAATATTGCGAACGAGAACGATTATCAAGTAAGGTTTTCAAATATTTTTGAATAAAGACCTGCTCAAGGCGAACGCATGAACGTGTTTTTACACGCTCAAGGTCTCGTTCGCCCCGAGATAAAAAGTCCCTTAAATCCTTGAACAATAAGGCGTTAAGGGCTGTTGCGAGAAACCCCGGAACAGCATGCAAATCCGCCGCTGAAGGGGCCTGAAAATTTTCAGAAATCACGACTGGTTCACGCCAAGGAGCAACACCATGCAATCCGATCGACTCAGCAGCAAAACCCCACTCGCGATCAGCTACCTGTTCGTGCCGGGCAACCGTCCCGAGCGGTTTTCCAAAGCCGTCGAAGCAGGGCCGGACGCGATCATCCTCGATCTCGAAGACGCCGTTCATCCGGACAGCAAAGCCGCCGCACGCGCCGCCATCTGGGCCTGGCAAGAGGCGACGCCGAGCGGCGCCTGCGAACGTTACATCCGCCTGAACAGCGTGAGCAGTTCGCTGTTGCGCCAGGACCTGACCTGGCTCAGCGACATGCGCTACCCCGAGCGTTGCAGCGGGATTTTCCTGCCCAAGGCCGAATGCCCCGAGGCGCTGACGCGGGTGGTCGAGTGCCTGCTGGAGTGGCAACCGGAACTGAAGATCGTTGCCATCATCGAGACTGCCAAAGGCCTGCAACAGGTCGAATCTATTGCCGCGATTGCGGGGCTGACGCGGCTGGCGTTCGGCTCGTTGGATTTCTCCCTGGACATCAACTGCAGCCAGATTCCCGAGGCGTTTGTGTTCGCCCGCAACCGTATCGTGCTGGCTTCGCGCACGGCGGATTTGCCGTCGCCGATCGACGGCGTCACCCCGGCGATCAGCGATTTGGCGGTGGTCGCCAAGGACTCGCATTACGCGCGATCGCTGGGCTTTGGCGCCAAGCTGTGCATCCACCCATCGCAACTGGCCACAGTGCAACGCGCCTTCCTGCCGGATTCGCGTCAACTGGCGTGGGCCGATCGGGTGATGAGAGCGGTTGCGACCGGTAGCCACGCGGTGCAAGTGGATGGCGAGATGGTCGACTTGCCGCTGATCGAGCACGCCCGGCGCCTGCTCGATGTGGCCAGCCAATACGCGCCGATTGTTCGCGCAGATGCCTGCTGAATCCCCGGCGAATCAGGAGATCAACCATGGAACACGGTTATCAGATTGCGCTGCGGCCGCTTTGCGAAGTGCTGCAATCGGAGCAGGTCGACCCGGCCAACGTGACGATGCTGCGCGAGTCGATTATCCGGGCCGGGCATTGGCTGGAACCGATCATCGTCGAGCGCTCGCGAGGCATCGTGATGGACGGCAATCATCGCTTCAACGCGGCGTTGCAGTTGGGCTTGAAGCGAGTGCCGTGCATCCAGCTCGATTACACCGATCCGCGGGTGTGTGTGCGGCATTGGCAGACCGGGCAGGCGTTCGAAGTAGCGCGGATTTTCACCACCATCGCCCGCGGCGAGATCTTTCCGTACAAGACCACCCGGCACGCGTTTGACCCAGCGTTGCCAGTGGTCGCGATACCGCTGGAGCACCTGTATGCCTGACCTTGGCCGCACAGAAGCAAAAAAACTTTACCGAGGGTGATACTTTTTCGCAGATCGACTGGCAATGGGAGTGATTACCATTTTCCCTTGATGAATAGGATCCTCACGTCATGCCTGTTGTCAGTCGTCCTTGCGGTGAGCGCGTGTTAACACTCGCCATTCGTACCGCCATGCTGAATTTTGTTTTGGTCGCAGGAAGCGCCAACGCCTGGGCCGCCAGCCCTGAGCAACAAGCCGTTGCCGCCGACAAGACCTCGAACATTTCGGCTGCGACGCCGACCGATGACGGCACGGATACGCTGACCCTCGGCACCACCAACATCAACGCCCGTTACAACGGCGCGACCTCATTGCCGCAAGCGTTCGCCGGTGGCCAGGTTGCGCGCGGAGCTCGCCTGGGCATGCTGGGCAACAAGGACGTGATGGACACCCCGTTCAGCGTGACCAGTTACACCGCCAAGACCTTGGCCGACCTGCAAACGGTAACCGTGGCCGATGCACTGGAACGTGATCCATCGGTGCGTTCCACCGGTCAGACGGGCGGCATCGTCGACTCGTTTTTCATCCGTGGCTTTCCGGTCGGTGAAGGCAATCTGGGCGAACTGGCGTTCGATGGCGTGTATGGCGTAGCGCCGAACTACCGCGTATTCACCGAGTACGCCGAGCGCGTTGAAGTGCTCAAGGGACCGGGCGCGCTGATGTACGGCATCTCGCCCAACAGTGGCGTCGGTGGCGTGATCAACATCG
>NZ_JBGCUL010000564.1:0-3008 GCF_054177685.1 Pseudomonas sp. P5_A2_2 | reverse complement strand
AAGTTTGCGCGTTGCAGCGGTGTCGGGTAGCGGGCATGCAGGCTTGCTCGCGAAAGCGGCATTCAAACCAGCGGCGCCCCTGACTGACGCAAAAAATTCGCACATCCAGTAGCGAACATCCTCGATACGACACCTTTCATCCCATTACGACGCACCACCGCGAAATGGCACGCCCACTGCACTGGCGTCCCCTGGGCTTTCCAAACCACTCAGGGAGCAAACACATGAACACACAACTCAAACCCACGCTGGGCACATTGCATCTGTGGGGCATTGCGGTCGGGCTGGTGATTTCCGGAGAGTATTTCGGCTGGAGCTATGGCTGGGGCGTGGCCGGGACCTTAGGCTTTCTGGTGACCTCGTTCATGGTCGCCACCATGTACACCTGCTTCATCTTCAGTTTCACCGAACTGACCACCGCCATTCCTCACGCCGGCGGTCCCTTTGCCTACAGCCGTCGCGCCTTTGGCGAAAAAGGCGGGTTGATCGCCGGGCTGGCGACACTGATCGAATTCGTCTTCGCCCCGCCAGCGATTGCCCTGGCCATCGGCGCCTACCTAAATGTCCAGTTTCCAGCCCTTGACCCGAAACACGCGGCAGTCGGTGCCTACATCGTGTTCATGGGCCTCAACATCCTCGGGGTGAAACTGGCAGCGACCTTCGAGTTGGTGGTCTGCGTGTTGGCGGTCGCCGAATTGCTGGTGTTCATGGGCGTGGTCGCCCCGGCATTCAGCTTCAGCAACTTCGCCCTCAATGGCTGGGCCGGTTCCGACGTGTTCGGTGCTCCGGCGATTGCCGGGATGTTCGCGGCGATTCCCTTTGCCATCTGGTTCTTTCTCGCCATCGAAGGCGCAGCCATGGCCGCTGAAGAAGCCAAGGACCCGAAGCGCACGATTCCCAAGGCTTACATCAGCGGTATCTTGACCCTGGTGCTGCTGGCGATGGGGGTGATGTTCTTCGCCGGTGGCGTCGGCGACTGGCGCACTCTGTCAAACATCAACGACCCGCTGCCGCAGGCAATGAAAACCGTGGTCGGCGAAAGCTCGGGCTGGCTGCACATGCTGGTGTGGATCGGCCTGTTCGGCCTGGTGGCGAGCTTCCACGGGATCATCCTTGGCTACTCACGGCAGTTCTTCGCCCTCGCCCGGGCCGGTTACCTACCGGCATCCCTGGCCAGATTGTCGCGCTTTCAAACACCGCACCGGGCGATCATCGCCGGCGGTGTCATCGGCATTGCCGCCATCTACAGCGATGGCTTGATCAACCTCGGCGGCATGACGCTGACCGCCGCGATGATCACCATGGCCGTGTTCGGCGCCATCGTGATGTACATCATGAGCATGCTCAGCCTGTTCAAACTGCGTAAAACCGAGCCGAACCTGGAGCGCACCTTCCGCGCCCCGTGCTACCCGCTGGTGCCATTCATTGCATTGATGCTGGCGGTGGTGTGTCTGGTGGCGATGGCCTGGTTCAACACGTTGATCGGTCTGATCTTTCTGGGCTTCATGGTGGCAGGTTTCGTGTACTTCATGCTCACCGCGCAATTGCGCGCCGACGCACCAGCGGATGCGATGTTGAGCGGACATTGAAAGCGTTCGAGTGAACCTTGAACAACAGGCATAGAATGGAGGGGGATAGCGATGGAACTGCGATGAAACCCCATCACTCAAAGTGATATGTACGATCGGTTGGCGAACCCTCGTCGACCCGCCTGCTTTTCAAGGAGAGTCCTATGCCCTGGTATGCCTGGCTGATTCTGGTCGTTGCCATCGGCTCGATCGTTGGTGGTCTGATGCTGCTGCGCGACACCGCCAACAAGGTCGAACTGACCGAAGAGCAACGTAAGCGCGTCGCCGAACGCAATGCGGAAATGGACGCCAAGGAAGCGCAGGACCGCTGACTGAAAACCCCGCCTGTAACGGCGGGGTTTGTTTTTGTATGGAGTCTCCTTAAATCATGCTGCTTTGTAGCCATATCGAAGCATGTGCATGCTTTTTAGAAGTAGAAGTACAGTCACCATGCAATTTTCATTGGTTAATATGGGCCGCATTGATGCGGAGATATCAGATGCGTTACTCGCAGGACCATAAAGCCCAGACCCACCAACGCATAATCAAGGAAGCTTCAGCGCGATTTCGACGCGATGGTATCGGCGCGACCGGGCTGCAACCCCTGATGAAAGCACTGGGCTTGACCCACGGTGGCTTTTACTCGCATTTCAAGTCCAAAGACGAACTGGTGGAAAAAGCCTTGCAAGAGGCTGGCGTACAAGTCGACGAGTTGTGCGCGCAAATCTTCGCCGAGGAACACCCACTCGAAGCTTTCATCGACACCTACCTGTCCGAATGGCATCAAACCTCGCCTCACGAGGGCTGCCCGCTGCTGACCATTTCTTCGGAACTGGGGCTGCGTGGTCAACCGAGTCCAACCAGCGACGTCGTGCTCCAGGCGCGACTCGATCAGATCCAGCACACCCTTGACGGAGAGCGCACCGCCGAACGCAGCATCGTCATCATGTCGACGCTGGTCGGCGCCTTGCTGTTATCCCGCAGCGTCGCCGACGCCGAGTTTGCCCAACGGATACTCGACGCCGCACGCGATCACCTCAAACATTCACAGGATTAATCCTGCCAACGCTTGAACAGCACACTGGCATTGACCCCGCCAAATCCGAAACCGTTGGACAGCGCGTATTCGATGGCCATCGGCCGCGCATCGCCATGAACGATGTCGACACCTTCAGTGGCAGGGTCCGGGTTCTCGAAATTGAGAGTCGCCGGCACGATCTGGTCACGAATCGCCAGCAGCGTAAAGATCGCTTCGAGCCCACCCGCTGCACCGAGCAAATGCCCGGTCGCCGACTTGGTCGATGTCACGGCGATGCCGTTTTGCGCACCGAACAACGCCTTGATCGCCGCCAGCTCACCCAGATCACCTACCGGAGTCGAGGTTGCATGAGCATTCAGATGCTGAACCTGAGCCGGTGAAACACCGGCCTGTGCCAATGC
>NZ_JBGCUL010000563.1:0-3009 GCF_054177685.1 Pseudomonas sp. P5_A2_2 | reverse complement strand
TCCTTGGGTTCACGCTTGAGCAACCGCGCACACATCATCGGCGTCAGGGTCAGGGAAACCACCAGGGAAATCAGAATCGCCACCGCCAGGGTGATGGCAAATTCGCGGAATAGCCGCCCGACCACGTCCGCCATGAACAGCAGCGGGATCAGCACGGCGATCAGCGACAACGTCAGGGAAATCAACGTGAAACCGATCTGCCTGGCGCCCTTGAGCGCCGCGTTCAGCGGGCTGTCGCCCTCTTCGATGAAGCGCGCAATGTTTTCCAGCATGACGATCGCATCGTCTACCACGAAGCCGGTGGCGATGGTCAGGGCCATCAGGGTCAGGTTGTTGACCGAGAACCCCGCCAGGTACATCACGCCGAACGTACCGATCAACGACAGCGGCACGGCCACCGACGGAATGATCGTGGCACTGGCGCGGCGCAGGAACAGAAAGGTGACCATCACCACCAGGGCGATGGCGATCAGCAATTCGTGCTGCACGTCCTTGACCGAGGCGCGGATGGTCTGGGTGCGGTCGGTCAGCACGACCACGTCGAGGCCGGCCGGCAGGTTGTCGGTGATGCTCGGCAGCAGGGCCTTGATCCGGTCCACCACCTCGATCACGTTGGCGCCGGGCTGACGCTGGATATTCAGCAGCACGGCCTGGTTTTCGTTGGCCCACGCAGCGAGACGTTCGTTCTCGGCGCCGTCGACGATTTCTGCCACGTCCTTGAGCCGCAACGGCGCGCCGTTGGCGTAGGCCAGGATCAGATTGGCGTAATCCTTGGGCGACGTCAGTTGATCGTTGGCATCGAGCATCGAAACCCGGGTCGGGCCGTCGAAGTTGCCCTTGGGCTGGTTGACGTTGGACGCCCCGATCAGGGTGCGCACGTCCGACAGATTCAAGCCATTGGCCGCCAGGGCCTCAGGGTTGACCTTGATCCGCACGGCCTGGCGCTGGCCGCCGGCAATGCTGACCATGCCGACACCGCTGATCTGGGCGATTTTCTGCGCCATGCGGGTGTCGACCAGGTCGTTGAGCTTGGGCAACAGCATGGTCTTGGAGGTAATCGCAAGGGTCAGCACCGGCGTGTCGGCCGGGTTGACCTTGTTGTACACCGGCGGTGCCGGCAGGTCCTTGGGCAGCAAGTTGGTCGCGGCGTTGATCGCCGCCTGAACTTGTTGCTCGGCCACGTCCATGTTGATGTCGAGGCTGAACCGCAGGGTCAGCACCGACGCCCCACCGGAACTGGTGGAGGCCATTTGCGTCAGGCCGGGCATTTGCCCGAACTGCCGCTCAAGCGGCGCGGTTACCGCGCTGGTCATGACATCCGGGCTGGCGCCGGGATATAGCGTCATGACGCGAATGGTCGGGTAGTCGACCTGAGGCAGCGCCGAAACCGGCAGCAACCGATAAGCGATCACACCGGCCAGAATAATCGCCAGCATGCTCAGCGTGGTGGCTACCGGGCGAAGGATGAACAGCCGCGAGAGATTCATGCGCCGCCCTTTTTCGCCTTGTCGGTGGTCGCAGGCGTTGCCGCGTCGGCCGCCGACTTGCCTTGCAGGTGTTCGGTTGGCGTGGCCGGCACGTCCTGGCTGTCGTTGACCACCTCCACCTCACTGCCGTCCTTCAGACGGTCGGTGCCTTCCAACACGACCCGCTCGCCCGCCGACAGGCCTTCGGTGACCACGGTGTTCACGCCATCGCTGGCGCCGACTTTCAACTGACGGATCTTGACCTTCTTGTCACCGTCCAGGGCATATACGAACGTGCCGTTGGTGCCGAACTGGATCGCGGCGGAAGGCGCGAGCACTACGTCCTTGAGGGTGTCGGCCAACAGGCGCACATTGACGAACTGGTTGGGAAACAGCGACTGATCGCGGTTCTCGTAACGGGCCTTGAATTTCAGGGTGCCGGTGGTGACGTCGATCTGGTTGTCCAGGCTCTGCAACACGCCAGTGGCTTGCAATTTGGTATCACCGCGATCCCAGGCTTCAGCCGGCAGTTTGGCGCCGCTGCGATAACGGGCGAGTACGGTGTCGAGGCTGTTTTCCGGAAGAGTGAAGGCCACGCTGATCGGTTGGGTCTGGGTGATGATCGCCAATGCGGTGGTGTCGTTGGCCGCTACCAGGTTGCCGACGTCCAGTTGACGCAGGCCGACGCGACCGGTGATCGGTGCGCGGATCTTGGTGAATTCGAGGTTGAGCCTGGCGTCGTTGACCGCTGCCTGATTGGTCTTGACCGTGCCCTGGAACTGACCGACCAGCGCTTCGGCGGTATCCAGGGTCTGCTTGGCAATACTGTCTTCGCGGTACAGGCCGCGATAGCGCTCGACGTCGACCTGGGCGTTTTTCAGCTGCGCCTGATTCTGCAGCAAGGTGCCTTCGGCCTGAAGCAAGGCGTTCTGGTAGGGGCGCGRGTCGATTTCGGCCAACAGGTCGCCAGCCTTGACCATCTGCCCTTCTTCGAAAGAGATCTTGACCAGCTCACCGCCGACGCGGCTGCGGACATTGATGGTATTCAGCGCCGTGACCGTGCCCAGCGCCTTGAAGTACAGAGGGAAATCGCCGGTGACTGCCGGAGCCACTCGCACCGGTACCGGCCCGGACGCCCCGCCGAATCCAGGTCGCATTCCGCCTGACCTGCCGGTATGCCCGGCGACGGCTTTCTGCCCCGCAGCCTCTTTGGACGCAGCGCTGCCGGGCCAGAATTTCCAGCACAGGGCGGCGATGACCAACAGGACTAGCAGGCCGAACAGCCAGCRACGAGGACTACGGGAAGCGGAGGATTGCATTGAGTGATCAACCATTGGGCGCGTGGGCTTTTTTTACATGAGGCTGAACGATAAGCACTGGCGGGTTTTAAGCAAAGCGCCTTTACCGGCAATTTACCTTCGGCTTACGTAACTGGAGTTTTCTGTAAGACACTGAAGCACAAATGAAAACGACCTGGACAGAGGGGGGCGATCTTAATTGATTTCCACGCCGCGCCGGGCCTGCTGTTGTGCAGGGCAAGGCG
>NZ_JBGCUL010000562.1:0-3015 GCF_054177685.1 Pseudomonas sp. P5_A2_2 | reverse complement strand
GCCGTAGCCAGCGCGTGCAGGTTCTCTCCGGCACAAACCAATTGCCAGGTGAAATAGGCGAGATAAATCGTGTAGCCCGACCACATGATCACATAGAAGTACGGGAGCGGCTCGCGAACGAAGTCAGCCAGGACGAGCACGAATGTGGCAGCGAACGAAGCCGCGAATATCAAGACATCCTTGGAGACCGATGGTTTGTAATTATGGGTGACCGCCATCAGGCCAAGAGTGGCAACAATCGGTACACCGAACCCGCGGGAAAAGGCATCGAGAAAGAATGAGATGCTGTAGTTAATCTTCCACTCAGTGAGGAGGTATATCAGAAGATTCGACCCGGAGAAGGCAACGATCAGCCACTCGAAACCGAGCAGATAATTCTGTTTTTTAAGAAACTTGATCCCGTAAGTCACTCCGCAAAGCACCAACAGAACGCAAGAAAGCAACGCAAAGGTATCCCTGATTTCCATAGTAATGGCCTCTATTAAATACTGAACTCAATACATCACTTCGCTACAGGAGCGAGTGCCGCGAGATAATGGGCAAGTGCTTTGCGATCATCCGCGGACAACGTCGTGACAATGGCGGTCATCGCGCCTGACGGATCCTTGCGGCGACCCAACGCAAAAGCATTCAGCTGCGCCAGCAGGTAGTCATGCCCCTGCCCGGCCAACCGCGGGAATTGGTCGTGCCCCATCAAACCTTCACCATGACAAGCGGCGCAGCCCCCGCTCGCCACCAGCTTCTTGCCCTTCTCCTGCTGAGCGGGATCAGGCTTGAACGACTCGTTTTGAGCAGCTGGGTGCTTGGCGAAGTACTCCGACAGGAGCGAAATGTCAGCCTCACTCAGGCTCAATGCCAGCGGGCCCATGTTCGGGTTGGCTCGCTCGCCGCTGGCGAAGTGGCGCAACTGAGCCGCCAGGTAGGGAGCCGGCTGGCCCGCGAGACTCGGGTAACCCTGATGCAACGAGTTGCCCTGGGCGCCATGACAACCGACACATGCATCGGTCAGGCGTGGCCACGGCCCACCATCAGCCTGCCGCGCCTCGCTGGACGTGCTGATGTGAGTCACCAGGCAATAAATATCGAGCAGGTCCCTGCCGTAAACAGTCAGCAGGCCGGCAGCGACCGTAACAAATCCCAACAAAATCCACTTCTTCATATTCACCTCCTATGCCCGACGCAGGGCGTTAAGAGCCTGCAGGGCACTCTGGTGCCCCGAGCGCACCGCGCCATCCATGTAACCGGCCCAGATATCGGCGGTCTCGGTACCGGACCAGATCAGATTTCCGCAGGGCGGCCGCAGCGCCTCGCCATGGGTGGTCCAAAATCCCGGAGGTATGGCCGAAATGCAGGTGATCGACCAAGGATCGTCACGCGCCCAATCCTGATCGTGATAGGCCACGGGCTGCAGCGCTTTGTCTCCCCAGGCGCGCGCGTAGAGTTCTGTCAGGATGTGCTTCGCCGTTGCAGGGTCCGAGGGCAGATTGGCGTTGGATATGAAGGCGTTGATGACGCCCACGTCCCCATTGGGAGGCGAGTTATCCCAAGCCCAGATAATGGGACCATTGAGCATGATGATGTGCCCATTCAGGCCCTTGTCGCGCCAGAACGGCCGGGGGTACACCATAGCCGTCTTGCGCGCCGGGGAGTGCGCTGGCCAGGCACGCTGCAGAGCGGCACGCGCTTGCGGCAGGGGCGGATCGAACTGCACCTGGTTGCAGAGGGCAGGATGGATGGCCACGATAACCTTGCGCGCACGCACCAGCCCCTGGTCCGTGTGTAGCGTGACGACCTCGCGATCCCAGTCGGCAATCCTGCGGACCGGGCACTGCAAGCGCACCTTGTCCCCCAGTTGCCCGGCCATTCTGGTGCTGAGAATCTGAGAGCCGCCGACAAACCGAGTACCCTGGGCGCTGTCCTTGATAGAGTCGAGCTTTTCGTAATCACAGCTGGCTGAGTTGATCATCGACAGGAAATGCAAGAGCCCCATTTTGGCCGGGGTTACACCACCGCTCAGCGTCATGCTGGCATCCCAACCTGGCTGATCCTCAGGTTTGATGTTTTGCTGGGCCAGCCAATCTCCAACCGAAAGCTTGTCCAGCTCCGCTGCCTTCGGCGAATTCCAGGGCGCCCCCGAGGGCACATCGCGCGAAAGCTCGCTGAGCTTTCCAGCGACGGTCATATCAGTGCCGAAGGTTCCCTTGAGATCGACTTCAAGGCGGCCGTCGCCGCCGAGAATGACCGTGCTGCCTTCGTAGAAGCTTGGGAAGGTTCCCACCCCCAGCTGCCGCGCGAGATCCTCGACAGCAGTCTGGCCCGGCCCGATCCACTGGCCACCGACCTCGGAAACATGGCCGTTGCCCATGTCGAAATTGAGGGTTCGACCTCCCACGCGGTCCCGTGCCTCGAGGACCACGAAGGACTGGCTGCCGGCCAGCTGCAGGTCCCGGGCGGCAGTCAATCCAGCCAGGCCAGCGCCTATGATGGCGACATCCAGAACATCACCCGCGTCGCCAGCGGCTGCACCGGCATGCGCCAGCCCGACTTTCAGGCCTAAACCGCCTACGGCCACGGAGGCACCGGCGAGTTTCAGAAATTGTCTACGTTTTGAATCGAGTCCGGAATCAGAGGTAGGCCTCTTGGCCATGGCTAATGCCTCACGCAGCGGTTAATTGAGATCACTGACCAACAGGTATTTCGCTCCGCAACATTGGCGAAGCGAACATAATCAGTCACATGGGAAACATCAGAACAACTATGATCAGTTGCGCCGCTGTAGGGCCCTCCAGTTCGTCCACTCATCAAGAGCTTTGGCTGCCACAAGGCCAACATTCATGGCGCACCACTGCARGGGCTCGGGAAGCATTGAAGGCGTCTTGTGGTGCAACGCCTCCATTAACGGATTCTCGATACCACCGATTCGCTCGGCGAGTAGCAGCCCCATGAGCGATTGGGTAGCAACACCGTGCCCCGCACACCCAGCCGTGTAGAGGATGTTTTGCTCTGCCCCGGTTG
>NZ_JBGCUL010000010.1:0-38678 GCF_054177685.1 Pseudomonas sp. P5_A2_2 | reverse complement strand
AGCTCGCTCCCACAAAAAAGCATGGTGCATTACCTCGGGTGCAAGCTTTGCCGCCCTCGTGCAGTGGTGATGGTAGTCAGTTAAAACGCAGGCCCCCTGTGGGAGCGRGCTTGCYCGCGATGAGGCCATCAGMTYCAACATCKTCGTTGRCTGATACACCGYCATCGTCGGAACGCCGCCCGGAGCAGGCTTGCTCCCACCAAAAGCTGGCTGGCGAATCGTGATACCGCGTACCGTCGGCGCCAGAACATGGCCGGTTTGATGCCGACCAACAGTAGATCGGGCCTGTGGGGCCGGCGTACCGGGTTGAAATGATTGTGTAATTCGGGATGGTCGTTTGTCGGGCGTATGGCTATGCTCAGCGAGTTTGCCAATCGCCAATGATAACAACCACAGTGAAACCAWGAGCCAATCAGACACGCGTGCGACTGTTCTAGCGCTGTATCCAGAAGACTCCCGCGAGGCGGCGGCGTTGCTCAAGCAGGCAGTGCCGCTGATGGTTCGTCACAACATTGCGCCCAACCCGGTGCACTACGCGCTCTGGTACACCTACAGCAAAGGCCAGGAGCCGGAGCTCAATCGGCACCTGGACCGGTTGGTCAACGACTTCGACTATTTCCCGCCGGAGTCGGCCACCAAACTGTTTCGCGAGTACATCATCCGCGATGAGCTGGCGGATGTCCGTTCCGGGCAGCAGGACGCAATCAACCTGGTCGACGACATGGAGCGCGATGTTTCGCGCAGCGTGAAAGGCAACCAGAACTTCCAGGCCAGCCTCGGCCAATACCTGCAAATGCTTGAAGAGCCCGCCAGCGAGCACTTGCCGAGCATCCTGATCCAGCTGCAACAGAGCACCCGGCTGATGCAGGGGCAGCAGGAGCATTTCCTCGCCCAGTTGCAGTCGGCGCAGCATGAAATCAAAAGCCTGCGGGACAAACTGGAGCGCGCCCAACTGGCCGCGACCCTCGATGGCCTGACTGAATTGCTCAACCGCACCACCTTCAATCGCAAGCTCGAGCAGGCGATGAACAACGCGGCGACCGGCGTGGCACTGGTGATGCTGGATATCGACCACTTCAAGCACTTCAACGACCAGTACGGCCATCCCTTGGGTGACCGCGTGCTTCAACATGTCGCCCAAGTGCTGCGAGACTCGCTGCCGGCCGAGGCCATTGCCGCACGTTACGGTGGTGAAGAATTCTGTGTCGTGCTCAAGGATTGCCCGGATCTGGCAGCCGCCGGTGCTTTTGCCGAGCGCCTGCGCCTGAAAATCCAGTCGCTGCGGGTCAAGGCCCGGGGTACTGACACGGTGCTGGACACCATCACCGCGTCGTTCGGCGTGGCTCATGCCAAACCCGGTGACACGCCGGAAACCCTGCTGACCCGTGCCGACGATGCGCTGTACCAGGCCAAGCGCAACGGGCGTAATCAGGTACGTCAGTAGCCTGACGTAGCGGTGGGTGCGATTTGGCCGAGGATGAGTACACCTTGCGCACCTGGCAACGTTCCCAGGCCGGTTCGCTGAACCGGCAACTGACCCCATTCAAGGATTGAGTCAGTTGCCGTCGCTGCCGGATCAGTGGAACGGGAAGATGTAGTTCATCCACGCCGCCATGCGCAGAAGGATCTTGCGCATCATCGCGATGTGATGGAAATGCTGGCTGTACAGCGCCGCCTGGCCATAGGCCCCGCCGGGCATCTGGTCGGCGTACTGGGCATAGTCGGGATCGGTGATTTCAATGACCACCGGGACCCGGCCGGCCGGTGGTGAGCCGGTGAAGCCGAGCAGCGTGCCCGAAGGCTGGACCTGGCCTTCGGCGATGACCGAAACCACGGTTTTGACCTTGCCTTCGAAAACCTTTCCGGGAATGCCATCGAAAGCGACTTCGGCCTCGTCGCCCTCGGTCAGGCGCAACAGGCTGTTCTGCCGCATCCACGCCGCGAAGTAATGCCCTTCGGCGGGAATGAAGACCATCGAGGGGCGCAACGGCAACTTGGTCGCCATCATGCCCGGACGCAACGAAACGTGGGTGACGAAGCCCTTGCTCGGCGCGCGGACGGTGGTGTTGTCGAGTTCGTACTGTACGTTGTCCAGTTGTGCCTTCAGGTCATCACTGCGCGCGACCACAATGTCCAGTTCCCGTTGGGTGCCGAAATTACGCTTGATCAGCTCGGTGATCCGGGCGCGATCGGCCTGGGCGGCAATCAGTTGTGCCTTGAGGGATTTCATCCGGTATTCGAAAGGCGTGGGATCGATGCGAAACAGCACATCGCCTTTTTCCAGGGGCTGGTTGGCCTGCACTGGCACGTCGATTACCTGGCCACTGACCACGGGTATCACCGGAACCGATACGAAATAGGAACGCGCCACCTCGGAGTAGGGGTGGTTGTAGTTCATCGTGAAAATCAGTGCGCCGATGATCACGATCCCGCCCAGTACGGCTGTGGGCACCGTCCATTTGTTCAGGGGAATGCGGAAGATCTTGAAGATGGCAACGCAGAGTGCGGCATACGTCAGAATGAGTAAAAGATCCATGGCTCAGATGCCCTCGCCGAGATTGTCCGTTGGCAGCCTGCCCGGTGCAGTGCCGGTCGCCGCCTCGAGGCGCTCGATCCGCCCTTGCAGTTCGGCGACCTGTTGTTCGAGGTGAACCACATGGCTTTTTGCTGAATGTCCGTCACTGAAACCCCAACCCCGGTCCTCTCGATAGGCCATCGCCCAGATCCACAGGAACGGCCAGAGCGCGTGCAGGGTGAACAGGCTGACCCAGCCGGTGGCATGGATCGCATCCTGGTGGGGGTGGTTGCGGTGGACGGCAATTTCATAGGGGATGTCGTGGAGCAGGATGACCCCGTAGAACAAGATGAGCCCGACAAAGATCAGCAGGCCCAGCGCGAAGTAATCAAGCATGAATCACTCCTCTTGAAACAGGTGACGTGTGCGCATGAGTGTAGCCGTTCAATCTACACTTGACGGGGACGCGGATACCCAGCTTGAGCAACCCGTGCCTGGCCGAAGCGTTGACCGATATCGTGCAGGCAAACCCGGGCGAGGTGAAATCATGCAAACCACTGGTCAATTCGAAAGGGCGCCTGTACTTGACCCCGTCGAGCGCATTACCGAGGTGATCTTCGGCCTGCTGATGGCCATGACGTTCACCGGCACTATCAGCGTGGCCACGGCAGATCAGGCAGCCGAACGCACGATGATGATTGCCGCACTCGGTTGCAATCTCGCCTGGGGACTGGCCGATGCGGTCATGTACCTGTTGCGCGCACTGGTCGAGCGCACGCGCAGGATCAAGCTGTACCTCGCCTTGCGCAATGGCGCGGACGCCGCGGCCGGTCAGGCACTCGTTGCGCAAGTGTTGCCGGTGCAATTGGCGGCGGCGGCCGGCAGCGAAGGCCTGGAGTTGTTGCGCCGTCAACTGCTCGAGCAGCCCCCCTTGCCGACCAGGGCGGGCCTTGGCTGGAACGACTTCAAGGGTGCTCTCGGTGTTTTCCTGTTGGTCGTGTGCTCGACATT
This sequence comes from Pseudomonas sp. P5_A2_2, assembly GCF_054177685.1. Taxonomy (NCBI): domain Bacteria; kingdom Pseudomonadati; phylum Pseudomonadota; class Gammaproteobacteria; order Pseudomonadales; family Pseudomonadaceae; genus Pseudomonas; species Pseudomonas sp. P5_A2_2. The sequence continues at coordinate 35,152 of NZ_JBGCUL010000010.1, read as the reverse complement.
TCCGCTGGTGGTGCCGTTCATACTGCTCGATCAGACGGCACTCGCCATCCGCCTGTCCAACCTGGTGGGCCTCGTGGTGCTGTTCATCGCCGGCTGGATGCTCGCCAGATACGCTGGCGCCACGCAATGGCAGGGTGGGGTGATCATGGCCGCCACGGGGGCCGTGCTGATCCTGGCAATCATTGCGCTGGGTGGCTGACAGCTGGTCGTAATTCAACACACTAAAGACTCATTCTCATTTAGTATTGCCCTTCCATTTACGTCGGGCAGCCTGGTATGGATGTTCTTGTCACTATCCATCTTTATTTATCCCAGTGGGTGATCGAGCCGGTCACCCGGCAGTTCCTGGGCATTTTCGACTTCAACGGCAGACTCGGTCTATCCTTTCTCTGCATGTCTTACGGCGTCGCTTATTGCCTGTTCCGCTGGCGCAAATCCCGGGGCCTGACCGACGTGCGCACGTTCGGCCAGTTCATCGGCGGTCGCCGGGTTTACCTGCACCGCTCGGCGCTGCTCGACTACCGTTATTACTTCGTACTCGCCATCCTCAAGGTTGCCCTGGTGCTGCCCATCGTCGGCCTGGTCGATCCGTATGTCTTGCGTTCAGCGGACTACATCGCGTTTTTCACCCACCTGTGGGGCGCGCGCACGCAAGTGGAGGAGCACCTGGCGCTGACCCTGCTTTATGGGCTGGGTGTATTCCTGGTCAAGGATTTCAGCCATTACTGGGGCCATCGCGCCTTTCATTCGCGGTATCTGTGGGCCTTCCACAAAGTCCATCATTCGGCGCCCGTGCTGGTGCCGGCGACGGCCAGTCGGGTGCACTTTCTGGAAGAAGTGGTCGAAAAACTCACCGACATCATCTGCGTCGGCGCCTTTGCCGGTGTCTTCTGGTACGCCTGCGGCGGGGAGATCAGCCGCTATACGCTGTTTGGCGTGACCTACGTGGTGTTCATCTTCAATAGCCTGGCGGCCAACCTGCGTCACAGCCATGTCTGGTTTTCCTTCGGGCCGGTGCTTGAGCGGGTGCTGAGCAGCCCGGCACAACACCAGATTCATCACAGTGATGCGCCGCGACACTTCAACAAGAACTTCGGCATCAATCTGTCACTGTGGGACTGGATGTTCGGTACGCTGTACGTCACCCGGTCCACACCCGAGGCCATTCAATACGGCACCGGGGAACAGGATCACGAGCGTTACCTGACGCTGCGGGGATTGATCGTCACGCCTTTTGTCGACATCGCGCGCAAACTCCTCTCTGGGAAACGCGCGAAAGCACAGCCTGAAAGCGGATCTGATCCGTATTTTTCAGCGCAATCTGCCTCTGTAACGGATACAGCCGCCAGCCCACAATAAGTCTTCGGTACGGTGTTCGGGCGGCGCACGCCGCCCCTGTACCGCCAATTCATAGTGTGGGAGGCCCCATGGCCAAGATGACGATTTTTCTCGGCGGTTTTCTGCTGTTGACCATCCTGATCGGTATGCTCGCGACGATTCCTCCGACATGATTGCACCCGCTATCAGTCGTCGACAGCCCGGCGCAGTTCGCGGTAGGCCGTGACCAGTTGCTCGAGGCTGAACCCACGATTTCTTCCGCTGGGGTTGGGCAAGACCCAGACCGAGGCATTGCCGAAGGTTTTGGTTTGCAGGCCCCAGGCAATGTCGCGCTGACCGGACAGCGCGCCATACGCCGCCTTGCCCAGAAACGCCACGAAGCGCGGCGCATGGCGTGCGATTTTCTGTTCGAAGGCCGCTGCCGCGGCGGTGAACTCGCGCAGGGCCAACTGATCCGCACTGGCCGTCGGCCGTTCCACCACCGCGGTCAATCCGCATCGATAGCTCAAGATCGTCCGATCGTCTTCCGGTCGCACAAGCTCTGGGGTAAACCCGGCGAGATGCAGCGTGCGCCAGAAACGATTGCCGCGCCCGGCAAAATGGTGCCCTTGGGCGGCGGCCGTCATTCCGGGGTTGATGCCGCAGAAGATCACGGCCAATTGCCCGGCGAGGATATCTTCGAGTTTTTCACTCACCGCAGATCACTCTGATCGCCTGGCGTGCCAACGCTGTCAGTTCGGCTCGGGATTTACCGGCCCGGGCACGGATCGAAATGCTGTGCAGCAGAGACGAGGCGAGCACGGCCAGGGCCGCCGGGTCTGCGTCGCCTTTCAACTCGCCAGCCTCTTTCGCCGCTTGCAGGCGAACTTCCAGATCGGCATCCAGCCGGCTCAACCGGTCGGACAACACCTCGCGAATTTCCGGGTCCTCGACGGCTTCAGTGGTTGCCGTGCCGATGGCGAAGCAACCCCGGGGCTGGCCGTCACCCGAGAAGTAAATCGATAACTGCCCCTCGTAGAAACGCTGCAAGGCCTCGGCCAACGGCAGCTCCAGGTCCGTCAGCGCCTCGTGCATGGACGCCGCGGCAAACTCCCAATATTGCTCCAGCGCTTTGATATAGAGCGCGTGCTTGTCGCCGAATGCTGCATAGAGGCTGGGGCGATTCATCCCGGCGGCGGTGGCGATGCTGTCGAGCGACGCGCCGGAATAGCCGGTGTTCCAGAACACCCCGAGTGCCTGCTGCAACGCTGTCTGCGGGTCGTAGGCGCGAGGGCGGCCGCGGACTTTGCCCTCTGTCGATTTATTTTGTGCCATGTCGTACAAAATCCTTGTCGGAGGATGGGTCGAGGGATATTCTTACACCATCGCACAAAATTAAGGAATCAGAAATTCCTTGTTCCAGGGTTTGTTGTAGCCGAGCGCGAACTGAGTGTTGCGGCGACGAAACCGACGCGCCGGGAGCGATCCTTCCGGCCGCGCACGGGCTTGCTTCCTTACGACATTTATTGACCTGCGGGCCGCCGGCGCTTGTTGCCGACGCCGGCCCGATTACCCGGCTAAAGGTGAACTCGATCATGACCAAAGCGTTCGATATCCCGGCTTCGCAGACCTTCGAGCACCCAGGCCCAAACCCGGCTGACTCGCGTATCGACAAACCACTGAAACAGAGGTTGCGCCCCTGGCTGATGGTGGGTGTTCCCATCCTCTTCGCAGCGTTGGGCTATGCCCACTACGTGTCGGGGCAGGCTTTTGTCTCGACCGACAACGCTTACGCCCGGGTGGCGAAGGCGTCGATAAATGCGCGGATCTCCGGGCAAGTGGTAGAGATCGCCGTCGAAGACAATCAGCCGGTCCACAAGGGCCAGGTGCTGTTCCGGATCGATCCGAAACCATTCCAGATCGCCGTCGACCGCGCGCAAGCACAACTGGGCGTGGCGCGCCTGCGTATCGATGGGCTCAAGGCCAGCTATCGCCAGCAACAGGCGGAACTGCAATCGGCGAAAGAGTCGGCTGACTTCGACCAAAAGGATTTTGCCCGCAAGAAAGCCCTGGTCGCCTCCGAGTTCGTGTCGAAATCGATTTACGAACGGGCCGACACCGACGTGAAGGTGGCGCGGCAACGGATTGTGTCCATCGAACAACAGATCGCCAGTACCGTAGTCGCCTTGAACGGCAATCCGGACATCGATGCCGATAGTCACCCGACGGTTCGCGAGGCCAGGGCGCAGCTCGACGAGGCGCAGTTGTACCTCTCGTACACCACGGTGTATGCGCCGCAGGATGGCATCGTGGCCAAGGTCGACGACCTGCAAGTGGGCAACCATGTGAACAACGGCGCGCCGGCTTTTGCCTTGCTGTCCGGTCACGAGATCTGGATCGAGGCCAACTTCCGCGAGACCGACGTGACCCACATGCGCCCGGGCCAGGAAGCCACCATCCGCATCGATACCTACCCGGATCGGGTGTTCAAGGCCCACGTCACCAGCATGAGCCCGGGGGCCGGGTCGGATTTCGCGCTGCTGCCGCCGGAAAATGCGACCGGCAACTGGGTCAAGGTCACGCAGCGGGTACCGGTACGGCTCGAGCTCGACGAAGTGGACCCGACGCTGCCGCTGTTCTCCGGGACCAGCGCCACGGTGCGGATCAATACCCGGTTTCAAAGCCCCTGGTGGCACCCACTCAAGGCGTTACTGACCGCAGGTAACTTCTGATGAATACCCAATCGATGGTAAGCCCCGGTGGGGAGGGCGCGCGCTCGCTCAGGTTCGCCGCCTTGCTGGCGACCTACATGCAGTCGGCGAACCTGCCGCTGCCGAACGCGGCACTCAGGTTGATTCAGGGCAGCCTGTCGATGAGCGACGATCAGGCTGGGTGGATTTTCACCTCGTACCTGGCCGCGAGTGCGATCAGCATGCCGGTCGCGCAGTGGCTGGCCGGGCGCTTTGGCTTGAAGTTCGTGTATCAGGCGGCGCTGGCGGTGTTTGTCCTTGGCTTGTTGCTCGCCACGGCAGCGACGACGCCACTGGAGTTCGTGGGGGCGCGCATCATTCAAGGCATCGCCAGTGGCGTGCTGGCGCCGCTGTCGATGGCGATTGCCATGGAAACCTTGCCGCTTCAGAAGCGTGCAACGTTTGGCGCGAGCTGGACCGCCATTGTGCTGTTCGGCATCGTCAGCGGCCCGAGTATCGGTGGCTGGATCGCCGAGCATTTTGGCTGGCGGCCGATGTTCTACCTCAGCGTGCCACTGTCGGCGTTTATCTTCCTGGTGGCGGCGCTGTTGCTGACCGAGAAGAAGGCCGAGAAACCTCCGGCGTTCGATTTCTTCGGCTTCGGCACCTTCACCCTCGGCCTGATCAGCCTGCAAATGTTGCTCGACCGGGGGGAGCGCCTGGACTGGTTCGCTTCGCCCGAGATCTGGCTCGAAGCCGTGGCGGCTGCGTTGGGGGCCTACCTGTTCGCGGTGCATGTGCTGACTTCGAAGGTGCATTTCCTCAACAAGCGCCTGCTCAAGGACCGCAACTTCGTGTTGTCGACGGTGATCTTTTTCGCCCTCGGTTTCGTGCTGTTGTCGACCATGGCCCTGACCTCGCCGATGCTGGACGAGATTCTCGGCTACCCGCCGGACACCACCGGCGCCTTGACCATTCCCCGTGGGGTGGGCCTGGTTGGCGCTTTTCTGTTGATGGGGCGGCTGCCCGAGCGCTTCGACCGGCGCCTCTTCGTGGCGGCCGGTATCGCCATCGTGGTGTATGCCAACTGGCTGATGCTCGGTTATTCGCCGCTGATGGACGAGTGGCCCGTGGCTGTCGCCGGTGCGATCCAGGGCGCGGGCCTGGGCATGTTGATGCCCGCGGTGAGCAAAGTCGCGTTCAGTACGCTCGACCCCACGCTGCGCCCCGAAGGCACCGGCCTGTTCAACCTGGCCCGGGTCTACGGCAGCACGCTGGGCGTGGCGATCGTGCAACTGTTCTTCTTCAACAACACCCAGGCGCTGCACATGGCGCTGGCCAGCCACCTGACGCCGTACCGCGCCGCTGCGCATTCGCTGACCTCGGCGCCGTTGCAGGTGCTGGGCGGGCTCAACGAAATGATCACCGGCCAGGCCGCGTTCATCGCCGTGATCGACCAGTTCAAGATCCTGATGGTGGTGATGCTGGTGGTGAGCCCGCTGGTGTTGTTCCTTCGCAAGCCCGTTGCGGCCAATTAGTGTTCGTGGAGAGTGCCAAATGAATTCTTATGCGCTGGTCATCAACCGCTATCTGCTGCAAACGAAATTCGCGGCGTTGTCGCTGCTTGCATTCCTGACGGCCTGCACCGTTGGCCCCGACTATCAGGCACCAGCGGCGAGTGCGTCGCAGCACTATGACCCACAGGCCGAGCAGCGTCTGGCCCAGGGTGGCAACCCTCGCATCAACCTCGGCAGGAAGGTCAGTGGTGACTGGTGGACGGCCTTTCGCTCGCAGAAGCTCGACCACGTGGTTCGTCGTGCCATCGACGGCAACCTGGATCTGGTGGCCGCCGATGCCACGATCCGGCAAGCCGCGTCTTCTGTGGCTGCGGCGCAGGGTGCGCTGTATCCGCAGGTCGATTTCGCTGCCGTGGCCGGTCGTCAACGGCTGCACAACACCAGGGAACCCTCCATCGCCAATTTCTATGCGATTGGGCCGCGGGTGGGGTTCGACCTTGATGTGTTCGGCGGCAACAAGCGATTGGTCGAACAGCAGCAGGCGTTTACCGAGCTGCAAAAACACCGTTACGAAGCGGCGTACCTGACGTTGACCGGCAACGTCGCCAGCCAGGCGTTGCTGGTGGCCTCCGCCAACGCACAGATACGGGCCGTGGAAAAGCTGCTGGCCAATGACGCGAGGAACCTTGAGCTGGTGCGCATGGCCCACCTCAATGGCAGCACCACGCAGATCGATGTGTCGCTGGCCGAGACCCGTCTCGCCCAGGACCGCACGCTGTTGCCGCCCCTCGCTCAGCAGCGCGATGCCGCACGCCACGCGCTGTCGATCCTGACGGGGAAGGGACCGGCGGACTGGATCGCTCCTGACTTCGACTTGGGCGAGTTTGCCTTGCCGTCGAACATGCCGGTGAGTCTGCCTTCGGAAATGGCCCACGACCGGCCGGATGTGCTGCAAGCCGAGGCGCAACTGCACATGGCCAGCGCAGCGGTGGGCGTGGCGACGGCGAATCTCTATCCCCACGTCACGCTGTCCGCGTCCCTGGCGCAGGCGGCTTCCGGTAATGGCGGCGCGGCACTCTGGGGTTTCGCGGCGGGGCTGGCCGGACCGCTCTTTGATGGCGGAACGCTCAAGGCCGAACAACAGGCAGCCGTCGATGGTTACAAGGCGACGCTCGCCGGTTACCAGCAGACGGTCATTACCTCGTTCGGGCAGGTCGCCGACACCTTGCAGGCGATCAACCATGACGCCGAGGAACACCAGGCCCAGACCGACGCATTGCGCGCGGCCGAAACCAGTTTGCAGTTGAACCAGCAAGCCTTCGCGCAAGGCGAGAACAGCATTCTCCAGGTCCTGGAAGCGGAGCGTGCCTACGAGCAGGCACTGCTGGGACAGATCCGCGTGCAAACCGCGCAGTACCTCGACTCCGTGCAGCTGTTCATTGCGCTGGGCGGCAACTCCGTCGGTGCCTTCGAGCAACGCGTGGCGTCCGGCGACGGGCAGAAACCTTCGTATCAATAATGGCTGCGGCCTGGAGTAATGACATGACTTATGAAGCCTTTCACGACGGACTGCGCGATACCGGATTCCTGCTCAACCATGGGGCGGTCGAGATGCCGGCGGTTGGGTTCGGTACGTTGTTCCGCGATCTCGCCACCACGACTGAAGCGGTGAAGGAGGCGTTGGCGGCCGGTTTCCGCCATTTCGATTGTGCCGAACGCTATCGCAATGAAGCGCAGGTTGGCGTTGCGCTGAAGGAAGTGCAGGAGGTTGGCAAAGTCCGGCGCGAAGAGCTGTTCATCACCACCAAACTGTGGAACACCAACCATCGCCCGGAGCGCGTCGAACCCGCGTTCGAAGCCAGTTGCCAACGCCTGCAAGTGGACTACATCGACTGCTACCTGATCCACACRCCGTTTGCCTTTCAACCCGGCGACAACCAGGACCCGAGGGACGAGCAGGGCAACGTCATCTACGACAACGGCGTGACGTTGATCGAGACGTGGCGGGCGCTTGAGCGGCTGGTGGATGAGGGGCGGGCCAGGTCCATCGGTGTGTCCGATATCACGCTGCAGGCGCTGAAGGCGCTGGTTGCCGACGCCCGGATAAAACCCGCCGTGGTGCAGGTCGAGTCCCACCCTTATTTGCCGGAGTGGGAGTTGCTGGAATTCTGCAAAGAGCACGGGATTATCCTGCTGGCGTTTGCGCCACTGGGGCATGGCATGGAACCGAATGTGCTGCAGGACCCGGTGCTTACCGGCATTGCCCGGCGTGTGCAGAAAACCCCGGCCCAGGTGGCGCTGGCCTGGTCGGTACAACGTGGGGTGGCGTTCCTGACCACCTCGGCAACGCCGAGCCATATCCGGGAAAACATCGATATCTCGACCTTGCCGCTCAGGGCCATGGTGGAGATTCAGCAAGACATCAAAACCCGTATACGCTTCAACTCGGTGGTTGAAACCGGTGTGCCTGGATTCATTCCGCGCAAAAAGTAATGCCTGACGCCAGGGCGGTCTGTCATAAGGCCGTCCTGTTTGCTGACCCCTTGAGGTGAAAACGATGGATGTGTTCCAGACCATGCGCTGTTTCGCGGCGGTCGCCCAAAGCGGCAGCTTCACGGCAGCGGCCGCGATGCTGGACACCACCACGACCAACGTTTCAAAAGCCGTTTCCAGCCTGGAGGCCCGGCTGCAAACGCGGCTGATCAACCGCACCACCCGGCGCCTGGCATTGACCGAAGCCGGCGTGCGCTATTTGCAGCGCTGCGAGCGGATTCTGCAGGACATACGCGAGGCCGATGAAGAGGCGGGCACGGCTCAGGTCATGCCCGCCGGCCGGCTGAAAATCCATGCCATGTCGGCCATTGGCAATCATTACGTGATCGGCGCCATTGCCCGCTACCGGGAAACCTATCCTTCGGTTCTGTTTGACCTGACCGTGACCAATCGGCTGCCGGATTTGCTGGAGGAAGGCTATGACATGTCGATCGTGCTGGCGCGGGACCTGCCCGATTCCGGGTTTGTCGCCCAGCGGCTGGGTATCACCTACAGCATCCTTTGCGCCTCGCCGGTGTACCTGAGCAAACGAGGGATTCCCGAGTCGCCGGGTGAGCTTGGCGGCCATGATTGCCTGCGAATCGTCAACACGGTCATGCCGGCGCAGAACTGGGTATTTGAAGGCCCGCAGGGGATAGAAACGTTCAGCACACCGGTGTCGCCCTTTCACGTCAACACGGCTGACGCCATGACTTTCGCGATCAAGAACGGGATGGGGATTGGCATTCAACCGATTGCTTCGGCCGTCGAGGGCCTGCGGGCGGGGACTTTGGTGCGGGTATTGCCGGGGTATCGGCTGGAGGAGCTGAACCTGTTTGCGATCTACCCGTCACGCAAGTTCGTGGATGCTAAAATAAAAACCTGGGTGGAATTTCTGAAGCATTCCATTCCGGGTTTGCTTGCCTCTGATGAAAAAATTGTCGGTGCATCTGTGTAGCGATGTGGCTGGCGCTGTACGCATGGAGTGTCGACCCTCCATCGTCCATACAATGTTCAACCGTTCGAGCATCCGGTGCCCATGACTTGATATTCAATGGTGCGGCGTTGACCCTGGGAATCTTCGTAGGTCATACGCGCCGGGACCGGTCCGCATTCATCGGCGACTTCCGATACTTCGATGACGCGCTTGATATCGAGCCTGGTGCCGTATGTGTAGGTTTCAAGCGGCGTTTGGCCGGTGGCGGCAGTGGAGTGGTTGTCGTCTGCAAAGGCCTGGGCACCGGCGGCGCCAAGGGCAACAAAGAGTGCGATGTTCAACAGTTTCATGATCTTCACCTCGTGGTTGAAGCGTTGTCCTGCAAGGGTGTTCAGCCTTGTGAGCGGGTTGCATCTGATTGGGTTTGCTCACTTGGGTAGAGCCGATATTAGGCGTTTGGCGGGGGCGCAAATATCGGCTCGCGGGATAAACACTGTTGCCGGATCGCTCATGAATCGAGGGGAATTCGTAGACGGCGCCGGTGGACAAACCGGCGGACGTCTTCATCGGCGGTCAGTGACACCGCTGGCGCTCACTGGTACTCATCATGCCGACGCCACCAGGGCCCCGTTTCATTGCGCCCCTTGGGCGCGCGGTCGAGCCATTGGTACATGCCCCACAATCCGTCCAGGCCCCGGGCGTAGGTGGAATAGGTGTGATAGATCTCGCCGTCTTCCAGCACAAACGTACTCAGTCCTGGCCTGTCGCGGGTATAGGTCGGCGCATCGGTGCCACAGGTCGCGGCGAACTGTTTCACCGGTTCCGGGATCTGGCTGGCGTCCATCGCATGCCCGCCGCGCTGATAGTTGTACTCGACCAGCCCTTCACGCTGCTGCGCTTCGGTGAAGTAAACGTTGAAGTCGGCGGTGAAGTCGCTGTCGGCGGCCGAAGCCCAGGGGAAAGTCCAGCCCATTCGGCGCTTGTAGGCCTGCAGTTTCGCCAACGGTGCGCGGGATATCGCCATCAGGGTCACGTCGTGGTTCGCCAGGTGGATGACAACGGGGTCGAAGCCATCGGCGATGGCTGAGCAGGACGGGCAGCCGGCTGTGTAGTCGGGCCCGAACATGAAGTGGTAGACCAGCAGTTGCGAGCGCCCTTGAAAGAGCTCGGTCAGGGTGGCGCTGCCGTCGTCGGTATCGAAGCGGTACGTCTTGTCGAGGCGAACCCATGGCAATGCCTGGCGTTGCCTGGCCACTTCATCGCTGCGCCGGGTCAGGGCCTTTTCCGCTTCGAGCAATTGCAGACGTGCTGCCAGCCATTGTTCCCGGGTCGCGGTATTGTGCGTGTTCATCGTTATACGCTCCTGGTGAAAGGTCGTGATTTAGACTAAACCCGGGTATCGAATGAGGGGAGTGACAAGTGTGGCGGGATTTCGATGGACTCGATGATCATGGCAGCTGCCCATGCGCTGGCCGCAGGGAACCCGCTGGGCGCGCTGGACCGTGTGGCCTTGCGCGACGATGCGCCGGCGCTGGCCCTGCGCGGTATCGCCATGGCGCAACTGGGCGATCTGGTGCGGGCCCGGGTGCTGATCAAGCGTGCGCAACGGGCCTTTGCGCCCAGGGAAGTGCTGGCCCGTGCGCGCTGTGTGGTGGCCGAGGCCGAAATCGCCCTGGCTTCGCGGGAACTCGGGTGGCCGGTCAAGGCGCTCGAAACGGCGCGGGTCACCCTCGAACACCACGGTGACCGGGTCAATGCCGCCCATGCGCGGTATCTGCAAATCCGCCGGTTGCTGCTGATCGGTCAGCTCGATGAGGCGCAGCAGCTACTGGCCGAACTCGATCCCGGGCCATTGCCGCCGGCATTGCGTGCGACCCATGAACTGGTACTGGCGGGTATTGCCATTCGATGCCTGCAATCGAACGCGGCACGGGACGCGTTGACGAGGGCCGGGCAAGCGGCCAGTCAAGCGGGGATTGCCGCGCTGATGGCCGAGGTCGAACACGCTGCGCGCCTGCTCGATGCCCCCGCGGCACGCCTGATTGCCCAGGGTGAGGTACGGCCGCTGTTGCTCGGTGAAGTTCAAGCGTTGCTCGGTTCCACGTCGCTGGTGGTGGATGCCTGCCGGTACGCTGTGCGTGGCTGTGGCATGTCGGTGTCGCTTGCGACGCGGCCGATTCTGTTCATGCTTGCCCGCGCATTGGCCGAAGCGTGGCCCGCTGACGTTGCGCGGGAAACCCTGATCGCCCGGGCGTTCCGCTTGAAGCTCTCGGATGAATCCCATCGCGCCCGGCTTCGCGTGGAAATCGGCAGGCTGCGTCAAGCACTCAAGCCCTTGGCCGGCATCACCGCGACGGCTCGCGGTTTTGCCCTGCAATCACCGGTGTGTACGCAGGTGGTGACACTGGCGCCGCCGGCCGAGGAAAAATTTGCCGCGGTATTTGCCTGCCTCGCCGATGGCGAGTCGTGGTCGAGCTCCGCCCTGGCATTGGCGCTGGGCACCAGCCAGCGCACGGTGCAGCGGACACTCGATACACTGGCGGAGGAGGGCAAGGTGCAATGGTTTGGCCGTGGTCGCGCGCGGCGCTGGATGACGCCGCCCGTACCGGGATTCGCGACGACCTTGTTACTCCCGGTGCCGCCGCCCGGTGGCTAGGATGAACGCCACCAACCCCAATGAGGAATGCCGGAATGAAACACGCAACTGCTGAGATCATTCGTGAATATGGCCCGTTTGCCGATGTCGATCATGTGTGCGGCGTCACCTGGGACGGCGAAAAGGTCTGGTTCGCCAGCAACAGCAAAATCAACGCCCTGGACCCGGAAAGCGGCAAGGTGCTGAGCTCGATCGATGTCGCTGCCCATGCCGGCACCGCGTTCGATGGCGAGCATCTGTTCCAGATCGCCGAAGACCGCATCGACAAAATCGACCCCCGCACCGGCCGTATTCTCGCCACGATCCCCGCCCCCGGCGCAGGCACCGATTCGGGACTGACCTGGGCCGAAGGGACGTTGTGGGTGGGCCAGTACCGCGAACGCAAGATCCACCAGATCGACCCCGAGACCGGCAAGATCCTGCGCACCATCGAATCCAACCGTTTCGTCACCGGCGTGACCTGGGTGCAAGGTTCGCTGTGGCATGGCACCTGGGAGGGCGACGAAAGTGAACTGCGGCGCATCGACTCGCAAACCGGTGAAGTACTGGAAAGCCTCAAGATGCCGGAAGGCGTCGGCGTGTCGGGGCTGGAGTCCGACGGCGGCGAGCGGTTGTTCTGCGGTGGTGGCGATAGCGGCAAGGTGAGGGTGGTGCGCCGGCCTTCGTGAGGTGCTGCAGCAAGGTCACCAGATACAACCTTTGTGGGAGCGACGGTGCGGCGATCCGACCTGCTCGCGATTGCAGAGTGTCAGGCAACATCAATGTTGACTGATTTGACGCCATCGCGAGCAAGCTCGCTCCCACAGGGTTAGTGGGTGTACGCAATATCTGCGAGCAACCGAAATCACTGTGGGAGCGAGCTTGCTCGCGATAGCGGTGGATCAGCCGATATCAATGTTGAATGTGCTGGCCTCATCGCGAGCTCGCTCCCACAGGGTTAGTGGGAGTACGCAAAATCTGCAAGCAACCGAAATCACTGTGGGAGCGAGCCTGCTCGCGATAGCGGTGGGTCAGCCGATATCAATGTTGAATGTGTTGGCCTCATCGCGAGCAAGCTCGCTCCCACAAAGGCAACTGCCTTGGCGAAATTCATCCATTAGAGTCATTTGCGCACCGATAGTATTTTTGTTTCCTGCCATGTTTTCTGCTGGTCGAAATCGGTCTAAAAGCCCGGTTGGCAATCGTGTCTGTTTTGCTATCCTCAACCTTGTAGGTGAAGACGCAGACTGATGCGCAAAAGGATAGCAAGGAGACGTGGGGCGCGTTCCGAAGGGTACACGGTTAGAAAGATCCCCGCGCTGGGATCCAGCCCTTATGCCGTGTGAAGCAGAAGAGTTCCAATACAGATTCACGGCTCTTTTGTGGGAGGCCTGATAAACCTTGTAAGCCGGAGACCAGCGCCGGCCACCTACTTACACTCACCCGCGAAGCCCGCCCAGTGCGGGCTTTTTAATGCCCGCAAGGTGGGTCTGGTCAGCGGCTCAGGGCGCGCCAAACAGCATCGTCCAGTAAACACCGTTGTCGCTGCGGGCGTTGGTGGCATAAGCGGCGCCGACCTGGGTGAACATCGGGTTCATCAGGTTGGCGCAGTGCCCGGGGCTGGCGAGCCAGCCGGCCATGGCCTTGCTCGGTGAGCCTTGCCCGGCGGCGATGTTTTCACCGATCTGCCGACCACGGTAGCCGGCAGCCTTGGCGCGGTCGTAGGGCATGTCGCCGTCAGGGTCCTGGTGGGCGAAATAGTTGCCGTAGGCCATGGCCTTGCTATGGCCCTGGGCTGCGGCGCCGAGGGAGGCGCTCCAGGTCAGCGGCCGCGCGACCCCGAAGCGCTGGCGACCACACAGGCGCGGCCTTGCCCGGGCGGCATTGACCTGCGCCAGCAACGCCTGTGCGGCGTTGCGTGGATCGCCGGCCTGCCCGTCGAGCACCGGCCGCGCCAGCACCACTTGCCACTCACTCCCGGCGCGGCTGACGCCGATGTCGGCGTATTGATTGTCGAGCAGTGCGGCGCAATGTTCGTCCTGGAACATATCGAACGCTTCTTCGGCATCCCGTGCACCCACCACGCGGATAGAGCGCACCATGGTTGCCTGATAGCCGGAAGCCTTTAACCGGTCCCGCAACCCACCGCCCACGCCGACGGGCAAGGCCAGGTTCGACTTAAGCGTCAGGGGTGATAAACGTTGTGTCGGTCGTCGGTCGCAGCGTTGCGGATGGGCGCGATAGTCGTTGATGGCGTCGACCAGTTGCCGTTGCCCATCGGCGTGGGCGGGGCTGGCAAAAACCGGGAGCAGGGAAAACAGGCACAGCGAAGGAAAGCGCAAGGCAACGGCGGTTTGGCGCATGGGACGGGCAACTCGGATGAGATGACGATAATAGGAGTGGGGGGGAAGCGCTGGGTATGACTGGTGTCTCGACACAAGGTTCACGGCGGACAAGCGGCGGCCTGTCGTCCAGCCGAGGCGTGCGACGAAGGGTAAGGAGTGGTGCGTCGTTTAAACGGGATCCTGGTTCTCGCTCGGTCGTAGCCTGAAGCGACAGACATGCCCGCCACGCACCATGCATTCGCTGTGTTCGACTTCACCGCCGCCCAGCGTGCCGATCAAGGCCAGGTCCAGTTCGCAGACCACCGGGTGGGCGGCGGCCAGGCGATGGAATACGCAGTTATGCGCAACGATTTCCGGGGTGCCGCCTGAGCGAAAAAACACCTCGGCTTCGTAGCCCGTCTGGTTCATGTGCTGGACGATCCTGGCTTCATCCACGACCTGTTGTTCCAGGTCCGAAGCCAGCTTGCGGCCCATGCTGCGCATCAGCGAAGCCAGGGCTTCGGGACCGATGATGGCGGCGACTTCATCAATCAATATGCTGGCCAGTAGCTGATAGTGGCGAGGGAACTGCTCCCGCGCGTGGTCGGTGAGCCGATACAGCTGCTCCGGACGACGACCCGTCGGCCGGGTGTCGCCGCGCAGCACCAGGCCGTCACGCTCCAGCGCCGCCAGGTGTTGGCGGATCGCCGTGCGCGTGACGGCCAGATGTTCAGCCAACTCGTCAATGCTCATGCCGCCCGCATGGTGCAGCAGCGCATTGAGCAGGTCTTGCTGTGTTCGGCCCAGTCCTTCCAGCATGGGATACCCTCGCGCGATATCAGAATTTGTCAGGGAACTGCTTGACCAGCGCGGCGGTCAGCGCGTCGGCCAGGGCCTGGATGTGCGTGCGCATCATCGCCCAGGTGCGGGCTTCGCCGGCGTAATCGTGCGCGGCAAACGCATCGATCTGGGCGACGTGGTGACCGCCATGGGCCGACAGCATGTTGACCAGTGTGGCTTCAGGCAGATTGGGGTTGGCGGTGGCCAGGAAAGCCGCAATCGCCTTGGCATTGCTGGTCAACTCGGTGACGGCAGCCTGCTTGCCCTTGGCGTCTTTGGCGACGGTGGCATCGCTGTAGTGTTTCACCGCGCCCCAGTGACCGGCCAGCAGCTTGAGCAGTTGATCCGCCGCCGGTTGGCCGTAGAGCGGGGCGATGCTGTTGGCGATTTTGGTCGCGTTGTCGACGACCTGGTCCGCCGCGACTTTGGCTTGCTTTTTATCGGCGGATTGATTGGCCAGCGCGTAGTTTCTGATCCAGAAAATGTGTTCGACCCAAAGGTCACGCTCGGCCAGGCGCGTGGTCAGCGCGGGGCTGTCGACAGCGGCAGGCGAGGCGGCGGGCGTTTGGCTCCAGACCGGTTGCGCACAGAAAGCCAGCAGGAGCAAAGCCAGGGTTTTGATATTCATCGTTGAAAACCTTTAGATGTTGAACCCGATTAACTGGGTAGAGCCACTCTAGTAAACAAAAAGTCATAGACTTGAAAATTATAATCATCAGAAGGCGAATTTTTCGGATATAAACTCAGCAGATAACGAAATCTGCAGCCTATCGGTTTCGACATAAGAGGGGAACGACTTTTTGGGGGAGAGGTATGACGATGTGCCGGTCAGGGAAGGTTGTCCGAGAGTGAAAGTATGTCCGAAAGACAATATAGTTTTACTGACGGGCAATACGCGGGGTGGTCGGTGGTAATAGGCTTGATTAACTTTTTTTCAATCAGGCGCTTAAGGCCTCCAGAGGTCAGATTAGCCAATAACCACGCTTTGTACTGGGGGATATACATTTTTAACTGGCGCTCTATTTCCTTGGCAATACTGGTACTATAAAATTTCTGATTGCCGATAAATAACGGTTTTGTATCGTGTTTAACCTCGAAGCGCCGTCTTAAAACATGGGCGTTAGTGTCAAGTTTGGTGGCGAGCTCATAGTGAGTAAAATGGTCTTTGCGCCATTCCATGAGTAACTTAAGGGCCGCGTCCGGATCAGTGAAAGAATTGGTTTTAGGGATGTATAGTGACGTAAGTTTTGGGATTGTGTTTGACTGAATAAGCAGAATTAATGATTTTCTTTTAATGTTTATTAGTGATGCGAACTCCAAAGTCGTGTGTTTTTTTCTTGCGCGTAAGATCTTCAAGTCATCGTGGCGAGATTCTATGGATTTTTTTATGTCCGACGTAATTTGTTCTCGACTATAAAGATAGGGGAAGTTGTCGTGCGGCGGCATAATGTTATTTTTAAAGAGGATTGACTTGATGGCTTTGCCAGTTATTCCAAATTCTCTGGATAAAGCCGGGGTGGTGGTGAATTTTTGAGCAAATAATTTAAGGCAATCTTTGTGTATGAATTTTGCGCGAGATTTTCCTCGAGTGATTTTTCCTAGGATAATCTCTCCTGGAATGAATCCATTTGAAACAAGTTCCTCGACTTGGTGTGGCAGAACCCCCCAGTTAGATTGGATTTTATGTAACGATTCATAATCTTTGCGTGTATATCCGGTAGGGGTTTCTCCTCTAGTTCGTTCTTGTTTAAATTTGTTTATAACCTCACACATTTGATCCTTGTGGTAAAAAATTCTGTTGGCGATACATATTTTTTGAAATGAATGATTTTTTATAATGGATCGTGTGGTTTCAAGTGCGCCGACAGCGCCGAATGAGGATTTTAATTCGGCAAAGCTGAATGCGAGAGGTTTGCAGCAGTTATGCACAGTGCAAGTGTGCGATTGGGATGAATTATTTTTCAAATAATCCAATGTTGTGCTACTGATCCATTGATCATGGCTCCGAATCCATGAACTTAGCAATGTTTGTGTCGGGAAGTTCGGATAGCTGTTGGTTAGATTCGTAAGGTAAGAGATAAAGAATTTTTTATCCTCTTTTCCTATATTCACCGCCGTGCTGATTGCGCAATTAGTGTCGGGGTCGGAAAGAAGTTTGTATTGCATGCAATCAAGAGCAGCGAACGTTCGGGTGATTGCATCTTGGTTAAGGTTTAGAAATAATTCTAATAATTCTATAGTGGCAGTGTCTTGGGTGGGCGTGGCTAACGCGTTCCGTAGGTCAAATTGACATTTGCAAAACGGTCCATTGGTGTATGACCATTGATATATCCTATCACATGAGGGGCAGTTGCTTAGGTAAAAGAGATGATGGTAGGGGCATACAGCCACATAGTCGATATCTTGGATAAATCGCCAGTATCCTTCCGCTAAGCAGGCCGGACAAAATCGGGAGTGATGCCGACATTTTCTGAAAGGGATCTCAATTTTTGCAATTATGGTGTTACTCAAGCCCGTCGCTAAAGGGGATGAGCGCTTATAAAATACGCTTTGAGAGGCGAATGGATTTTCTTCATTTTTTAAGAAGAAATCGCTTATGACTTCTCCTTCGAATAAGTTTTTAAAACTTATAAAGGCATCCACACCAAGTGCTCGCGAAAAGCTCATTACATTGGTATATCCATTAAGGAAAGCCGTCCGTGAAACCAGGCTAGACGGGCTTTCATGCGGGTAGGGCCTAGGCCAAAAAGGTAATTCATGCATCTTTCAGTTGCTCCATAAGTGTTTGAATTGTTCCAGCAGATACTTCAAAGGGATTTGTATAAGGTTCGACACCGTCGTTTAGTAGCCGCGCCGCCGTTGCACAATCCGAAATTGTGACTTCGTCGCCTTTCCGGGTTAATACGATGTGCATAATCTCATAAAGTAGTGTCCGTAAAGACCGCATATTCCCAAGTGTGTGCAAGTAGAACGCACATGAGATTTTGCTGTCGGTAATGTGTAACGGTTTGGAGAAATTTCCGATTCTGCTCATTTCAGTATTCAATTTGAGTAATACCGCCATGAAAATTGAATCGTACTTCAAGTTGCTCAGTCTGGCGCGATATGGATAGCGACCAGCCAGTTCTTCGTGCTTGTCTATCAGTGACTCTGCGCTGGTTTTTCCTGAAAGAATAATCGGGATGGCAGTGCTGTTAGCCACGTGTTTTATCCACTTGCATACATTCTGCCACGTCTTTACAGCACTTGGGTTCAGGAGGTCGTGCACCTCGTCGATAATAATGAGTTTGGTTCCACATGTTTTCAGCAAACGGAAAAGCCGATTTTGTAATGTAGCGAGTTTGGCTACAGGAGGGTCGTCTCCAAGCGCCTTGAGCATTTCGGTGCACAAATCTATGATTGAGTACGTGGCTGGCACAGGACAATCAAAGGCGAGAACTTGTTTGAACTGCCCACTTTCAAGAAAGACTGTGCGCTGTCCACCGACCATATTGATTATCTGCGTACAGGCGGTACTTTTCCCCGTTCCTGGGTCACCCAATAAGAGTGCGCAACAGGGTTCCTTTCTCAACCGCGTGGCTTCCATGCCGTGAAGCAATTTTTCGATGGCCGCAGCATATTGAGGGTGCATAATGATAGTATTTGAAAACTCGATGATCTTCGATTCCATGGCAATTGATAGTGTCATGAGATTAACTCCCGATAACGTAGGTAGGCAGATTCTGTAAGGGAAGGCTGGCAAAATCGGTCGGCAACTTGGCAGGCGCGGGTGCGTCGTTTTTGCCTGTGGGTCGCGAAGTACGCGACGAAAGCCCGAGTTTTTCCGCGGCCACCAACAGTCGTTTATTTTTCCGCAGATTATGGCGAGACTGAGCTGTTGAGTTGTGTTTTATTTCCCAAAGTTCATTGTAGATTTTTAACAGTGCTTGACGTGCGCGGCTATCATCGAACTTGATTTTGTTTTTTTTGAGGTCATCCAAAACAAGCTGATGCGCGTACATGGTCAAGTTGTTTTGGTAGGGGGCTGTCGCAAAGGCTTCAACTAATTCAGTGGGTTTATCCGGGTGACAAACCCATACGCGTGAGAGGTCGGTTATATCTATGTAGACAATAGCTTTTCGGCTCTTGCCTAGAGCGGCTGCAATCGCGGGCAGGCTAGGGCCGGTCCATGAGAGAGATTTGTGTGTAACCCTTCCACCGTTTATTCTTTTGTATACAACCTGCCGGCATACGCTCTTCAGTGCATCTTGGGTGTAACGTTCCGGTGGCAGTTGGTCCAATGATTCTGTCAACCACGCTTGATGCGGTGATGTGTGTATGGATTGGTGGTATTCTTGGTGATAAACTTCATTTATGAAACAATCAAAAAGTTCATTCAATTTGCTCATCTGTATGCAGGCGCCATCTTCGGCTTTGTAATATTTGCCAATAACGGGGTTTGATCCCGTGGAGCCTTCCATTGCGTGGATGAGTTGACTGTTAAGCGTACCAAAAAATCGTTCAACAATTGCTTTGGCGTTCGGCGTGCGGGGTGGTGCATAATGAATTTTTATGCAAAGCAGATCACCAGAATTTTTGACCGTTTCATTTGCGGCTTCTGCACCATTATCGACGGTAATTTCGATCGGGCGACCACCGAAGTGTTCGGGGTCTTCACACGAAAGTGCCATCCGGAGCGACTTCAGGAATTTTTCGGCACACGGAGGTGTCAGAGAAAGTTCATATCCGATGACATAGCGCGTGGAGGTTTCAATCAGCAAGTGTAACCATGGTCGTCCAAGCACTCGTCTCTTTTCATCAACCACGATAATATCCATTTCGTGTGAGTCTCCTTCGACGAGTCTTAGTAATAGTCGCGAAATTTTTTGTTTCGTGCTGTAGTTGTTGACCCTTTGGGCCTCCTGTTTTCCGAGTTGTTCAACATCTTTATAATATTGATTGATGCGGTTGATCTCGCGAGATACGGTGGAGAGCGAGGGGGTACTGATTTTAATTAAAGAGTAGCTGCTCCGGTCCTCATTTTCGTTATCGATGTGCGCCGTAATTAGCTTGTGAAGGGTTTTGATCGTAGGATGTTTGGGTTGTAAATAAAATTTATAAATAAATGTTGAGATAATGTCGCGTGTTTCATTGTTGAGTTGCTTGCCGCGAGGGAGAGTGCTTTTTCGTTTGATCAGCGAAAATGGATTGAAATTTGACTCGCGGTAAGTTCTGACCCATGAGTAAACGCTGGTGTAGCAGGGAGGCTTGTCGTCCCCATAGCATTTCGATAACCGCTCTACCTCTGCCTCAACGGCATCATGAGGCAGAGAACCTTGAAAGCGCTCCGTAAGTTCTCGACTATAGTATATTTTACGTAAATACTCTTTCTTCTGGGCCTGGGGCATGGTGTGTAAAACAGCCTCGTACGATGAATCAATTGTTGCCATTGCATGCAGGCGCACTTCTCCTTTCAGTAGAAGGCTATTCAGCAAATCCGGCGTGAAGAATAATATTGTTTTGTATTGGACCGAGCGCATTGTAATCCGAGTGTCTTCTGTTGAGACCACTTCGTAAATTTTCCCGTAAATGTTGTATTGGCTGCCGGTCTTGATTGTCTTGATGCTGCCCATAGATTGCAATCCTCAGTTGGGGCAAAATACTATAAGCGTGGCTTCAAATTATTTTAAACAGTATAAAATTTCACTAAATTTGTCGGAGTGGTTGGCTCTGCCGTATGTTAGGGGTTGTATGCTCAGTGATTGCTTCCCTGATGAAGTTATGCAAGCTATGTATGAAAGTACTAAGGGAGTGCCCGCCGGCACTGTCAGGCGGGTGGTCAACTCTAGTTAATGGCGTATTGGCTTGGAATTTTGCATTTATCGCCTACCACAGGTAAATCGGCTATACATAAATTTTGGTGGAACGGCATTTCTTTAGATGTCGTGAGAGGAAATCGATTGATCAAAACAAACTAAGCTTGGCCAGTTAGGGTTGTGTTCTTCATGTTTGACCTCACCGGAAAGCGGGGTGTGCAAGTTGAGCATGCTAGTGAGATCACAATTCAGTTTTTGTTGAAAAATGGCAGCACACACAGCTCTCATTGAGGGCGCTGGATTGTGCGCGAGCAGTAGAGAGATTGTCAGTGGCCCGTTCCATGTACCAAGGCATTGCATGAGTTGCCGCAACTCAAACGCGGTGACCTGATGAGAGCGCGAATACAGTAGCCCGAGATTGTCTAGAGTTTCGTCAGTAGGAAAGTCGGAAAGGACGAAGACTTCAAATCCGTAACCTAGCGCGCTGGCTGTGGCCGCAAAATTATCTAAAGTGCGCTGGTAGGAACTGGTCTGATCCGAATACCCTCCTTTTATCTCGATAAAATAACTACGGTCGTCGCATTGGATAAAAAAATCAGGTGTATATGTATGTGATTTGTTGCCGTCATTATAAGTATGGCTGACTGGCTGGATGTAATACTGAATGACTGCAGGCAGGTATTCCAAGATCAAGCACATGTCGGCTTCATTATGACTTTCGCAGATAAGCTGGGCGTGATTTTTTCGCGATGGAAAATAGACTAGCGACTTTCCATAGCGGTTTTTACGCACGTCACGCGCCGGTGAAGAATGTGACGGAACCCAGTTTTTATCCAGCATCATGGTAGCCCTTTAGCTTGGCCATCATACGCCAATCCCAATGACGGTCAGCGTATGGAGAGTATGAACTTGATAAGGATTAGGTCAAACTGCTCGACTCGCTTGAGTGGTTTTTTGTTAACGTATCTAACTCCCGTGTTGATCGAGAGCATTGCAATAAAAGAACACCATTACTTCGACAGGCGAGACATAGCCAGCTGCAATGACCGTACGGTTTGATTTTTCATAGTAGTTCTAGTTTCAGGGCGCGCAGTCCTACCCGTTGGACCCGGAATTTTAACGAGGGATGGAGATAAGCCTTGGAGCGTGTAACGCGAAGCTGAAAGAGGGTGGGCTGGAATTGTATTGCGATTGCGAGTAACACAGGGACGCAACCATATACAGCTTTTCTGAACAAGAGCTACTTCATAATCGGTACCGCGGTATCTATAGCGCTGAGTAATGGGGCACAACATGGACACGTCGCCTGGCACTTTCTTAAACGTGGAGTTCAAGGCTTCGAAAGTGGCCTGCGTCAGTGTTCCGCCTTGTTTGAATTGCCACGTGAGGATATGGCAAAAAACGCTTGTTGACACAGTTGTAAGGTAGTGCGGAATACTCAATCCGTATTTGGCCCATCTAGAAGTGTCGTTTAAAAGATCAGTCTCGATTTTAATGGTTGCAAAGGCAAGATTTGATCGGGTGCCGTGTGTGCGAGTGGTCAAAGCAGGTTCTGACTGACCGAAAAGCTTTTGGTACAAGTGCGAGAGGCGAGGCAAGAGCGAGGAGATAAAAGATGTTTTGCCTTTCACTGCACATTCAGCGTGCTGATGCTGCCGGAACCGTTTATCGCAAGGACGGAGGTTTTTCGACCGTGCCGTAGGCGCAGGGGATAACGGACGCTTAGGGGTAAATGGGTGCAATGTTTTCTGCACAAACCGCTTTTGAGACTGAATTAATCGCGTCGTCTTCATCATCGTTCTCCGAACTAGCTGTAGATTACGATCCGCGCTCATTGATTGTCTGATAGGGGGCTGARCAGAGGACCAGCCTTCGCCTGCGTCAGTGTTGGACCGTTCAGCCTACTCACCACATCGATATCTAACTTACGCTCCCGCTCATAACTCAGGTCGCGCGGAGGTGGCAGCTTGGAACTATCGCGGAGACTAAGGGTGAAGGGCTTGGGGTTATGCTCGCGCGTTTGTCCTCCGGCGTCGAGGTCACTGATGAAGAAAATCTATGAGTCGGATAATTTAAAAAATCATCTAAATCAGGTGGTTAAATGGATAGGTTGCTAGCTTATGTTATCGCATAAGATTATAGATTTGTTCTATTGTGAGTTTTGACTTTTCTAAGCAGCAGATCGCTGCGCTCTCGATTGCCTAAACGAATGATTGTCACAGCCTAGTTGCCAATCACTGATAAAATAAAAATCCCAGGCCCTACAATTGGTTGGGCACTATTCTCGGCCAGGCTTACACAGTCTGGGCCTTCAGCCAGAGCTTATGAATAGCGAAAGGCGAATTAGTAAAACGTCTGAGTCGGGTAACGGTTTTGAATTTCACGTAATAACAAAGCAGGCTTTAAAGAGAGGTGTTGAAAAAATTTAATATTATCAATCGGTTATATTTCTATCAGGGCTTGAATATTTCGCATAGGATTTCTCTATTAATATTTTCGACAGGGGCATGGCGTATCCTAGCGTTGTAGCTCAACTACAATTTAGGTAGTAGCACTACAGATTGTTCGAGGTGTGATATGCCAGCTCGCCGGGAGCCGTATATCAGCATCGCCAAACTTCGTGGTATGGCCTTTGCGATTTCAACTGCACAGGCTATAGGTTGCGAATGTACCGGCGCGGCGGTCGCCGCCTCGCTGGCTAAGCAGGACATCACGTTGCTTGCTGACGCCGCGGTACCGCAAGAGCTACGTAGAGCATGGCGACGTCGTTTTGAGGGGGCGGAGGCGAGTGTGGCCATACGCAAGAACTTGTACGAAGTTTACCCCGCCCTGCGCATGGTTTATGACAATGTGCTGTGGTCGGCGTTGGATCCTCATTTGCGGGTGGATCAAACTGAGGCACAACTGTTTGCCTTACGCCTGAACGGTCGACCGTTGCCTGGCTATTCTCCAACAACACTCAGAGCCCTATGTGGGTGCCCATGCTGGCAGCGACTAGGCATCTTGATTATGTTGCTCCGCAGTCTAGATAACCGCTTCTATCTGGAGCGGCTATGGTTGCAACGAAAGTTTACTCACTATTGCGTGCTGGCCTGTGCGAGGCCGATTCACCGTCGCTTTGCTCAGCTGCTCTACCCATTGATAAACGAGCTACTTTGCTCCGGCCAGTTGGGTCAGATTTATGCTTGGCCAAGGGATCTGACGGCATTTGAGCAACGTGTAAGTGACCAAGCAAAACTGGGACAGTGTCTTATCGAGCGTGGGTGGGTTCGATGCTGGGATGAGCGCTGCGTACTGTGGCTTTGGGTGCTCGGCGAACCCCGGCAGGGCATGTTGATTCGAGAATTACTTGCCGCACCTGTAGAGCAGGAGGTAGAACGGCCCAGGCGAATTTATACGCGCACGGGCCGCGTATTACGCCAGCAAGCAGACCTGCGATTGACCTTCGCTACTTGAGGGTCGTCGCATCAGATGCATTTCATGTCGGGGTGGCATATCTTCGGATTGCGACTCAGCTTGCAAGAGCAGGGTCTGCAGATGGTCACGCAAATCGTTTTGCAGTTATTGCATTTGCAAGTCGTGGGTGGTGACGGCTTTTGTCCTCGCGTTGCCGCAGGCGTTTTTGTCTGTATTGGTCCAGCGCCTCGCGAGCGAGCCAATGTTTTTCTTTGCAATTGGATTTGGTTCTCCCGCTGCTGCAACATGTGTTGCACACTCCGCCACAACAGACAAATGCGTTCGGCCGGGTGGATCGACTACGCGGCCATAACGCACCTGCTTACCTCGTACCCGATTGTGAGGCTATCAACCAGGTAGTTGCCACGCCACCTCTTCCTGCGCTGCACTGTGCACATGATCCGGTAACGTTCGCAGCAGGTCTTGCGGACGCTTGCCTCCCAAGAAGTGATTGCTTGATGCGAACCAGAACGCCATCCCCCAACAGTCCTTTTTTGCGCTTAGCACTTTGACTACCGCGCCGAATTCGGTGGTGGGGTGCTGCTTCGTTGGGTCGCCAAACGCGAACGCTGGAAAGTAATCCTGGCTCTGGTCGCTCAATTTGATGATACGGCCTTCGCGCAGCCATTCCGCTAGTCCTGCCGCGAGTGCGGCAGGCGAGAGCCCTGTGAGTTGGGCTAAGCCCGCCGAAGTTACCCACTCACCGCCTTGCAGGATCAATTGCTGCGCCTCCGCCAGCATGGCCGCCTCCCTGAATAACGTGTGCGGGTTCAGTGTGCCGGGAGCGCTGAGGCCCGAGGCAGGCTCCTCTGAATCGGCCGCGGCCATGGGCAGTGCGCCGAGAAATACACGGTTCAAGATCTCGAGGCAGTCGAGGTATACGTTTGTCGCGCTCCCGCTCATTGCCGGCAGTTCGATGTGGAGGTGAATGCTATCTGCCTTTTTAGACGTCGGTGTGTGTCCCTCTGAACCGCGGTAGACCTCGATTTTCTTGGTTGCCATGTTACCTCCTTGAACGCCGGCATTAAGGGCTTGCCGACCGTAACGATAAGCCTTTTAGCCGTGCACGGGGTGTTGGCGCTGACGCAAGGTCGACCAAGGGCAAAGCCGCCCCGGAATGCGTCAATCGATGTTACTGCCTCAGCCGCCATAATGGTGTTTTTGTCTCTGTCCAACTGACGTCGTTTAATATCGATCTGGGCGCACGCGTCCGCTAACGCCGGCGCGCTGATCTGCCGGCCGGTTGTTCCGATCTGCGAACGTACATACCATTTGTCGCATCGAGCTCCTMTCGCTTGGCAACTTTGCTGGCGCAGGGGGGTGACGACCAAGTGTGCGTCCGGGGGATTGGGCTGTAGTGGGGCAGGGCCAAGCGGTTTTTTTTGCTCAAGGAGAAGCGAAAATAAGTGAAGACCTTCAGTCTTACGAGCGTTGCTCGCTGGCCTGTATGCCCTGCAGTTACCGGAGCGTGGTCAGAACAACAGGTGAAATAACACCGGAAGGGTGTAGCGCTTTCTAACCGGTGCGTGCGTCGTAAATTCACCGAGCGAGAGCGGGCGATTCAGGGTCATGATCGTCCGAAACGCTTGCGGGCTACCAGCCGCGCGGCAATCCGACCATCGTGCAACCTAACTCTTCGTTCAGCTAATGCCTAGGATTTTAGGCGCAGCGACAGGCTTAACCCAGTAGCGCCTAGAATCCTGGACGTTATTAACTTGTGAACTCGTTGTCGCCAACCCAAGTGTTGAGGTGGCGTGCATGCGTTGAGGTCGCAGCATGGCGTGAAAAGGCTACGCTATATCGAGATACAGTCAGGGTATCGGCCATGCGTACCACCTACAGCAAAAGCCAGGATCGCCGGCGGATGCGTCGTCTGCTGGTGTTAGTTGCGCAAGGGCATGCTTTCGTCATCACCCAGCATGGCAAAGCGGCTTGTTTACTGGTCCAGGTCGAGGCACAAGGGCGTACACATTGAACAGTGACTCGACAATCCTCACCCCTCGAAGAGGTTGTATCTTGATGTCAACGCAACCCTTTCGCAGCGGTTACGCTGGCCAGGTAACAGCATTCAGTCCAGGCGTAGATGGAGGGCGAGGCCCATTGTCGTCCTGCGGCAAGTGGCGCGCACGAGTTTTGAGCGATGCTGTTGCCCGTCTGACTGACAGCTGATTAGACGGCTGAGGGGCTACTCGCTTCGCGCCTCAGTCGAGGTCCCTCGTATTACCCCATCCAACTTCAAGGCATCCCATTTCGTGCAAAAGATCAACCTTGAACCGCTGCTCACCCAGACCATTGAGATCGTTATTCGCGCCGGCGAGCTGCTGATTGCCGAGTGGGCGAGTGTGGACGGGCCACGGGGTCAAGGTGACAAGGCCGCCGTAGACGAAGAGATCGAACAGTTTTTGCGTCCGCATCTGCTGCAGCTTTTCCCTTGCGACTTCTGGGGAGAGGAAACCGGGCATCGTCTAACCGGCCATCCATGGTGCTGGGTCGTTGACCCGAACGACGGGACCACGGACTTCCTCAAAGGGCTCAAAGGCTCAGCCCTGTCCATCGGTCTGTTGCACAAACAAACGCCGGTATTAGGTGTGGTATATGCCCCCGTCACCGTTGAGGGCGCCCCTGATTGCATTGCTTGGGCAGAAGGCATGGCCGAGGTGAGCCGCAACGGACAATCGGTGCTGTCACAGCTTTCTACCAAAACCTTGTCGAGCGGCGAGTTCGTGATGGTCAGTGCCGCTGCAATCTACAAGCCTGAGCTCAACAGAGCCCTCTGCCAACCCAGCACCTTTGTCGCAATGCCATCCATTGCCTATAGGCTCGCCAAAGTCGCCGCCGGTGAGGGGGTCTGTGGCATCTCGCTTTATCCAGTTTCTGCACATGACGTTGTCGCAGGCCACGCACTTTTAAGAGGAGCTGGCGGCGTTTTACTCGATGAGCGTGGGCAAACGATTACCTATGTAACTGAAGACAATATGCAAACGGTTTCACAACGCTGCTTCGGTGGTGCAGTGTCGGCGTGCCGGATCCTGCTCGTCCGAGAATGGGGTCGCATTTTCACGGACGTCTCCAACTGAGAGCAGTTGTCGGACTCAATTCGAGCAACCCGCATCGTCATCTCATTGGCCGCTAACTGCGCACAGTCCGACGGGTGCTAAATTGGCAACTCTGGACTTGCATTTTTCATCCTGTTTTTAAACATGGAGCTTCAGGTCCGAAGCGGGCGTCTAAGAGATGCGCGGCCCACCCTGAACAGATAGTGCGTGATATCTTTTGGACGACGGGAGTAGAGACTGCAGAAATCCAAGGCACTCCGCTCATTGCTTCACGTCTGCCAGGGCATAGACATGCGTGACTCACTACGAGAGCCGTGATGAAAGGTAAGCGCAAAGTCAAAACGTACCAATGGCTCCTCGCTGAGCAGTTTCAGCTCGAAGCCCAAGCAGCGCTCAGGGCGCGCACCTGTGCAAGTCGATTCTTGGACATCGCACTGTCGGCGGGTAGAGACATGGAACCGGTCGGATTGCTGGCAGGTAACCGGACTGCCACATCGACCTGAATTCACCCCCTTAGGCAGCCAGCAAAAGACGTTTACCAATTAAAAGGGGCCCCGGTCTGAGCATTAGAAAAGGTGACCACCGTGGATTTCCGACCACCCCATCTTCACACTGAGTGAAGATAGCCGAAGCTTTAAGCGCGATGCCAAACTCAAAAGGCGAATCATGTTTGCTGAAGTCATGCGCAATGATGTTTACCGAGCCTACCGGGTCCGGCTGGAAATGTTTTTACCTATTCCCACCGATGCCTCTGACCTGGACATCCATGCGTTGATCGAGGCGGGGTTCTCGCCGGGGAGTATTAAGACGCTCTGCGACTTGGGGGTATTCAGCCCTGACGCGTGCAACCACATCATTTCGCTCAAGGCCCTTAAAACCCGCTTGACTCACGGTCAGCGCCTGAGCGTGGCTGAGAGTGATCGCCTGTTTCGTCTTGCGCATATCACGGCCATGGCCCAGACGGTCTTTGGGGACACCCACAAAGCCCAGCGATGGCTGAGCAAATCCAAGGCGCGCTTTTCAGGTGAAAATCCCATTGCACTGCTCTCCACCAGCCCGGGCACTCGCTTGGTTGAAGAATTGTTGATTGAGGTCGCAGAGGGATTGGCGTTTTAACGGTGTTGCTTGTCAGAGCTTTTACAGGGGGGCACAGGACCCGCCTTGGTAGCAACACCGCATGCGCCTAATCTCCGGCGCCAACCTATTTTTCGATAACAATCTTGTAGGCACCGGCTTCCGAGCGAAACCTCCGGTCCTAGCCGGGGGGCGTCAATTGGCGCAGGAGAGTTTGCAGCGTTTCAATCTGGCGTGCCTGCTCCCGCAACTGCCGGCGGTTTTCGCGGTGTTGAAGCAGGTACGGTTTGACCCGTTCCCGTAATACGGCGTACTCGGTCTGCATTTGTTGCAGCTTGATCGCCAGTACGTCGTGGGCCTGTTGGGTATCGCTCAGGGTCTGGGTTTGTTGACGAAATTGTGCGTGCAGTACCCGATGCTCATTGCGCAAGCGTTCCTGCTCACGGTACACCTGGACCAGTTCCTCCTGTTTGGCCAGTTGCACGTTCTGCAAGGACCGCAGTTCCTGGCGCAGCTGATTGGTCTGCTCGTCGTGCCGGCGCAGCTCTTGCCCGCGCTGAGTCAGTTGTTCCTGTCGATAGTGCTCAAGTCCCTCTCGGGCATGCTGATGTTTGTCCTCCAGTGATTGCAGCTGCTGGGCCCGCTCTTCAAGGATCTGTTGCTGCCCTGCCACTAGCTGTCGCAGTTGTTGGCGTTCGCCCTCGCTGTCTTGTAATTGCTCGCGCAGCCCACGTTCGCGCTGCCGCTGCTGTTCCAGCTCGTCGGTGAGGAGGGTGATGGTGGTCAGCGATTGCTCCAATCGTTCGCGTAGCTGCGCGTGCGCCTGTGCATAGCTGGCCTGCTGCTGCGCGAGGTGCTCTTGCTCGTCAGCGACGGCGTCACGCGCCTCCTGGGTTAATTGCTCGGCTAGACTGCTCACCAAGGTGGTCAATTTTTCATTGAGGGTGGGCGACGGCCCGAGGTTGGCGGYCTGACTGCTGTTGAGTTCCTTCAGGTAGCGCTGAATGGTGCTTTTCGAGCCGGTATTGCCGAGCTCAACGCGGACCAGGTCGATGCTCGGATGCAGCCCACGCCCTAACAAGGCATCACGCGCGGCGTGCACCAAAGCTTTGTTGATACCRCCACGGGCCATGTCAGGAGCTCCTGTAGGATTTCCGGCTCTTAAGCAGTATGACGCATGCCATTTGACTTGCCTGGTTTCTGATCAAGACGACAATCTGTTTAGTCCACACCGGTACAAGCCCGCCGGGCGAGGAGGGTAGGGGATGACCACTGCCGCGGAGCGGTACCTGCAGGCGGCGCGGCGGGAAAGCACCACGCGCCGCTACGAACAGGCCGTGGCGCATTTTGAGGTGGGCTGGGGTGGGTTTCTCCCAGCGTCGAGTGACAGCATTGTGCGTTATCTGGCTGAGCACGCTGAAGCCCTGTCGATCAGCACCTTGCGCGGCCACCTGGCGGCCTTGGCGCGTTGGCATCTGAAGCATGGTTTTGTCGACCCAACCAAAGCCCCGCAAGTGCGCGACGTGTTGCGCGGTATTCAGGCGCTGCACCCGCGGCAGGTCCGGCAAGCCGAACCGTTGCAACTGCGCGAACTGGAGCAGTGCGTGGCTGCATTACAAGTCGAGGCAGCGTCGCCGGACGTGGCCGTGCGCCTGCGCGCCTGTCGCGATCAGGCCTTGCTGCTCCTGGGTTTTTGGCGTGCGTTTCGCAGTGATGACCTGTGCCGCCTGCGCATTGAAGCCAATCAGCTCGTGCCGGGCGAAGGGCTGAGTCTGTTCCTCGCCAGCAGCAAGTCCGACCGTGAGCATCAGGGCCGCAGCGTCAGTGTGCCGGCATTAAAACGCCTGTGTCCGGTTCAGGCATATGAGGAGTGGCTGAGCCTCAGTCAATTGCAGCAGGGGCCGGTGTTTTGTGCCATCGATCGCTGGGGCCACCTGTCCACCGAGGCCCTGCACCCGTACAGCGTGGCGCGGGTGGTGCGCCGGGCTTTGACCCGCGGCGGCGTCGCCGGGGAGCGCTACAGCGGGCATTCCTTGCGCCGCGGTTTTGCTACCTGGGCCACGCGTAACCAATGGAGCACCAAGGCGTTGATGGAGTATGTCGGCTGGCGTGACGTGCACAGCGCCCTGCGCTACGTGGAGGCCGACGCGCCGTTCGGTGACTGGCGGCGTCATCCGGATGAGTCAAAATGACTGCGTCGCGACGATTTCGTAGTGAGCTACGGACTACGTTATTACAGCTGTACAACCAGGCTAATTCACCCTTGAAGTAAGCGATTCCACAGGTATGAGAAACCAAGATTCTCAAACCTGATCGCGGTTTTGGTGCGCAGAGGCTCGAGTGGCGGTACGCCGAGGCGGCGAGGGGCGTGATTCACGAACAGCCCGGGCGGATCCCGGCGATAGAGTCCATGGGCGGTCTTGGTTTGGGTGTAGGCTGTAGGTGATTGACCGGGCAGAAAAGTCGGCAGACGCCATCAAACTCAGCGCGGCGGGACCGTGCACGGTGTGTGCGAGGAGAAGAACATGACGATGCCGAACGAGCGCACGCGCGCACTCATCCAGACACGAGACTTTCTGGTCGAGCTTGCAGAAGATTCCGCGCTTTCAGCGTCCATGCGACGTCAGGCCCGCCAGCTGTTACGGCATTATCCCCATGCAAACGAGATCCTGCGGGCCGGGCAGCTCGAAGAGCGAAGGGGCGACCGACTGACCGAGCCCTTCCTGAGCTCCAGCATCGATTGACCGCCGTGGCCACTCATCATCAGCCCTAAGCAGCTGATCCTGGTCTGTGGATACGTAGAGGGGAAAGGGCTCCATCGCCTTATCGACCTAGGGCGTTATGGAATTCCACTGGCGCTCAATGGCGCTTCCGGTTAGACAGGCGTTAGCTCATATTCCATTGGATGGGACATCATTGGGAGGAAGTGTTAATGAGCACTTCAACTGCGACTCGACGTCCGGCAAAAAAGAAAGCTGTGTCCCGAGAGGAGGGCATCGCGGCCTTTTGGCGATTCAGTTCCCATCGAGAGTCGCTGACGGATGCGCGGAGGCTGCACCAAATAAAAGTAGGGTTGCCCGCCGACCTCATCCAGGTGGTTCGTTTGGCCTTCAACCTTCAGGACCGCCACCTGGAAACGCTGCTCAATGCATCAATTTCGACCCTTGAAAGACGACGGCGAGCGCAAAAGAACCTTGATCCTGTCGCCTCCGAACGTGTGGACCGAATTGCTACGCTCAGTCACTTGGCCGAGAGGATCGTTGAAAGCCAAGCGGCTGCCACCCAGTGGATGTCGGCACCGAATAAAGCGCTCGGTGGGACGGCACCGATCATGCTCTGCGAAACCGAGATCGGCGCTAAATGTTTCCGTCGACGCATTATTGACCCGGGTGCCGACACTACGCTGACCCAACCCCGCAGTCTGAAAAGCAAAATGCAACAACGAGTTCGGGGTTCGAAACAGGGTTAATGAAATTCCGGTACGTGGGTCAAAGGTGTATCGGCTGCAACAACCGGGGCAACGGGGCGACCGGATATCAGCGTAAATGGTGACTGGAGGGACTTGCCGACTCGACGCAACATGCCTCTCGGCTTTTGCGTTAACGCACTTTGCGAAAGCTAATCCTAATCGCGGTGGAGCTGCTCTTGAACTGTGCTCAGGCGCAATTGGCACGCTGGCCTCATCAAGCAAATCTCGTTCGCCCACTACCTGTGCCTAAAATTCAAAGCAGGTGTGCTTTTCTAGCTATATCCATCAAATCTTGTCGAGCCGTAATCTTGGGCACGGTRCTTTCCAACGCTTTTAGTGTCCGGCAACCACCTGCAAACCCGACGATGCGCGTGCTCTGCACTGATCATCAGTCGGGACAATAAAAATAATACTCAGCGGGAGACAATCCTATGGGACTCGCTCAAGAAAAAGTTGGTGCCGTTGCGTCGTTCACACTGGTTTCCAAAGGCGCTGGAGCCGCCTCGTGGGGAGCAATGGCCTTGCTCTGGCTTGTCTATGCCATGGACGCTAACTCACGTCAGATGTTCTTCATGGTGTTGCCCTCGATCACGAGCGAATTCAAAACCAGTGCAGAACTGACGGGGCTGCTCGCAGCGTTCATCACCATCGCAACGTCCTTGATCGCCGTGYCTTGCATGATCTGGGCGGATAAAGGCGGGCAGGGCTGGATGCGCAAGTATCGTCACCTGCCGATCGTAGTTGCCTACACACTGTTCACCTTTTTGACAGGGCTGAACTTCCTGACCGCATCATTGGGCATGCTCGTGGCCTTGCAGGTGATTTCCCACGCCTTCGGTGGTGCCGGTGAAGCTATCGAAGTCACCTCCTTGTCCGAGTGGTGGTCTCGCGAGCGGCGCGGTTTTGCATTGGGTCTGCATCACACGGGTTATCCGTGGGGTACGCTGATTGGAGGCCTGGCGATCAGTGCATTGCTGAACGCCTACGGTCCTGAAAACTGGCGCCTGGCTTTTCTGCTGTTCCCAGTACCGATGATCATCATCTTCTCCATCTATTGGTGGTTCTGCACCAAAAAGCGCTACGAGTCCTTTGTTGATCATGTGCGTGATGCAGGTGAAACCGTTCCGGCACTGAGCGCAGCGCAAGGGACTGTCGTTGCTCCCGAAGGTGCTTTTCGCTCCGCAATCCGCAATCCGAATATCAGCACCATCGCGCTGGTCTCGATGCTCGCTATCGTCGGTTATTTCGGGATCAGTTTCTGGTTGCMGCAATACCTGGCGTTCGTGGCCCATTACAACTTCGCCGAGGCGGCAGCCTATTCGGTGCTGTTCACCATCACCGGAGGGCTCGGGCAAATAGCCTGGGGCTGGATCTCGGATCGGCTGGGTCGCAAGTTGTGCCTGATCGTCGTGTTCGCCTGGCTGGCAATCGGTATGTACCTTTTCAAGTTCTCGTCAGTGAGCCTGACCTGGCTGATCTGCATCCAACTGTTTGCCGGGTTTGCGATGAATGCGCCCTACACGCTGCTGTATGCGATTGCCTTTGACTCGGCCAAGCCTGGCACCACCGGCATTGCGGGCTCCATTGTTAACGTGGGTATTTACGCAGGCGGCTTCGGTCCCTTCGTGATCGGCATGTTCATTGGCGCCGGTGGTGGATTCGATCAAGTGTCCGGCTACAACTACGCCCTGTATTTCATTTCCGGGCTGATGATTGTTGCTGCGCTCGTGACGGCCTTCTTCACTCGCGAAACCACCGGGTGGTTCCTCAAGCACGACAAAGCGTTGGTTTCCAAAGCGTCTTGCAACATGGCGAGCTGAGATCGTCGAACAAACTCAATACGTCACGCCTGCAATCTATAAAAAATCCCTCGTGGGATGTCCAATGTCAGGAGAAATTACAATGTCACTCATCAAAGACAGTCAGTGGTTGAATCAATTTGCCGAAGAGCTCAACAGCGATGCTGACTGGACAGCTGCAGCGCGCTATTTCGATGGTCGGATCCAGTTTAAGCACGACAGCGGTTTTTCCACTTTGGCGGTTCTCTGCGGCAAGGTAGTAGCCGTTTTTCCTGAAGGTAGCCCGTTGGGCGCAGACATCGTCGTATCCGGTCCGGATGAAGAGTGGCAGCGCGTTCTGGAAGGCAAGATCGATTGGTTCGAGGCCCTCTCGCCAGGATTGGGCAAGCTTGAGCTAGAAGGGAATGTTGTCGCTGCCTGGCAGTACGTAGATGTAATGGCCCGGGCATTTGATGCCATGAAGCGTGTAGGCAAGGCAAAAGTAGAAAGCACCGTTTCCTGGTCCCCCGTCCCCAAACCGTCGGGCAAGGAAACCACAGGGCACTACATTACTGTTGATGGCATCCGCGTGTATTACGAGGAGGCTGGGCAGGGCCATCCCATCGTCTGCTTCCATGCCGCGTCCCAGGACTCGCTCATGTATCGCCATGTACTTGACGGCCTTTCCGATGAGTTTCGGGTGATTGCAATCGATGCACCCGGACATTCAAAGTCGGAGCCCCCGGCTTCCGGTCCGTTCCATAGCCTGACACGCCACGCCGAGTTCAACGAGCGGTTGATGCAGGCCCTGGGTCTGGAACGTCCAGCGATCATCGGATGTTCCATGGGGGGCAACCKTGTGTTGGAACTGGGGGCCCGTAAACCCGACGCCTACAGCGCGATCATTTCAGCCGAAGGTGCGGATTACACGCCAACAGTTTCGGATTTCTTTCTCGACATGCTGCTGATGAATGGTACGCAAATCATTGGTGCATGGTCGCGCTCGATGACTGGCTATCGGACTCCGCCCGACCGCGCTCAAGAAGTTGTTTGGCAGATTTCCCGCACGACGCCGCAAGTCATGCGCGGCGACCTGACAGGCTACGCCAATTTTGACCAGCGCTCCCAGGTGGGCAAAATCAAGGCGCCGGTGATGCTGCTCCGCGGTGATGCTGATTGGTTGGTCTACCAGGAAAAAGTCGAAGAAACGGCATCAAGAATTCCCGGCAGCAAGATTGCAGTGCTTGCAGGCACGGGTCACTACCCAATGACTGAGAACCCTCTTGAGTTCTGTGACACCGTCCGAAGCTTCCTGCATGAAGCAGGGCTTGGAAATGCTGGCTGACACGCTCGACGTCCAAAGATAACCGGGGTGGCTGCGACGATAAGCAGCCCTCTCACTTAATAAAAAATAAATGAGCTGTGGTGCGCGCACTGCCTTGTTCGCTCATTTGAAAGGCTTGTCTTTGAGGAGAATCAACATGCTGTCGGGCGCCAATTCGCAAGGTAAAAATATTCAGGTCAATGGCACGACACTTTGGGTCGAAGATACAGGTGAGACCCATCTTCCAGTCGTTCTTTGTCTTCACTCCTGCTTTCTCGACGGGACTATGTTTGACGGTCTGGTGCAGGCTGCAGCCGGAAAATTTCGGGTCATACGGCCAGATTTCCGGGGGCAGGGCAAAAGCGCACTGGATGATGTCGACATCATCACCATGGATCAGTGTGCTGA
>NZ_JBGCUL010000561.1:0-3020 GCF_054177685.1 Pseudomonas sp. P5_A2_2 | reverse complement strand
GAAGTATTGCGTGTGGTCGCAGCCGAGTATCCGCTGACAAAAGTCATCGTGGTCAGCAATTGCGCTGATCCGACACATTGGAAGTACTTCACAAAAGCGGGTGCCTACGCGTTCTACGACAAAAACCATGAACTGGCCATCATGCGCCGCATGTTGGAGCGTTTAGCCAAGTACCTGTTACCGGAAGATTTTTCCTGCTGGCAATCATCACCAAATGGGAGCAGTACCCCATGGAACCAATCAGCAAAGAACACGACTTTCTAGCCGTGCTGCGGCACGTCATGTCACATGGCGTCATCACCTTGCTGGCAATGGCCATGGCGTTTGCCACGCCGGATGCGGCGCGGTACATCCTCTATGTATGGTGGCCACGCGTGGAGTTGAACGCGAATCTGTTGCTGGCGACAGAAATCGTGCTGGCCTCAACCTTGATGGTTCTGTTCTATCTGTGCAAACGCGCGTGGGACAACCGCCATCGCCTGACGAGCGCGAAGATGGCTTCGCTGCTCTTCACCAGGCATCCGCGCAAGGGATGGCTTTCGACCCTTCAGGAACGCAATCTGGTTCGCTCTTTACCGGCGGCGCGTGACGCCTCCATCCTTTCGCTCACGGGGTACGAAACCCTGATTGCCCCGGATAGCCTGTTGAAGGAGGTCTTCACGACGGCGTATGAAATCCGCGTCATGTTGCTCAATCCGCTCGGCGTAGCGGCGCGCAAGCGAGTCGACTCACTTCCGGAAGAAGTTACAACCTCGACCTTTCAAGAGGAACTTGCCGCCAGCATTGCGTTCCTGAACGAGTGCCGCAGAAGCGGCAAGAAAGTTTCGCTGAAGTTCTACGATCACGACCCGTTCTGGAAGGTTGTCGTTCTCGACGACCTGGCCTGGGTCCAGCATTGCCATAGCGGTCGTGAAATGAAGAACCAGCCTGAGTACGTGTTCGGGTTGCAATACGCTGAGCCGAACCAGGGACTGTTTGTGCCGTTTTATACCTACTTTCTCCACAAGTGGAATGAGGCAGGCCACTGGGAGTATGACTTCGACACCGCTGAAGTGGTCCAGCGGGATGCGACCACTGGCAACGAGACCGGGCGTGCTCCACTCGGACTCCCCGTCTATGGTCCTGCATCACCGCCCCTGGCAGCGGCCGCTCGAACCTTCTCACCTGCTTCAGGATATGGATTTGCGTGAGAGCAAATTGCACGAGTCAGAAAAGACTCTGGAATCGATCTTTGTAAGTTGAGCGCGGAGTGCGCGCTGTATTCATGTTGAATTAATGTTCTACCTGTTGAATCAATGTTCTAAGTGGAGGAAATCATGATGATAGGCTATTGGTTGTGCGCGTTGCTKTGGGGTGKGGTGCTGCTGGARGAGATCCAATGCATACCCCYTCAAGAATGGAAAGACGAGGGGCTRAAAAAGGTTCTGTTGCTGCGCCGGACCAGAACCCGGACCGGMTACTTTCTKGCGTTGATCGCGGGCGCCTTGTGCCTATATAGCGAAATCCTGGTGGCGCCGGYCGATCAGRRCATTTTCAATCCRGARCTCATACTTGCCCTGTGTGGTGTGCTTTGGGGTGCTTATCTTTCCGTYGTCTGCATGAAGGGSAAGCGCTAGATGCCTGKCTCCATGACGACTGCGGGTAACTGATATTTCACTATCGTCGGCCGGCAGGGATATCCCGCCGGTCAGGCGCTGAAACGGGCCCAGCCCTCAAGCCTCGGCCCAGCCGAAATCCCGGGCCCCGGCTTTTTCGAACCGGGGCTTTGTGATTTATCGGTCCCTAGCGAATACCGGTGCCCGCCATGGACTCTGGCACCCACTGCGCCGTCGATAACGGCTCGATATAGCGGATGCCGCCATGAGGGCCCACCACGCCATTGATGTTATAGGTGCCTTTCGACAGGTCGTACGTCATGAAAGGGGTGGCGTCCGGGACCTGTTGGTCATAGCTCTGGCTGAAGAAAGCGAAGGAGCCACGGTATAGCTGGCCACTGGTGTCGTACTGATCGGAGGCCACAGCGGCCCAGGTGTCTTCATCCAGGTAAAAGCGACGCTTCTGGTAGATGTGGTTTGCACCGGGCTTGAGGTTGCCCTCCACGACGTAGACCCGGTGTTTTTCCCAGCGTACGAAGTCCGGCGCAATGAAGTTTGGCGTGGTCAGCGATTTGGCATCGCGAGCGTAGGTCAGTTTGTAGGTGTTGTAGGGCACGATCATTTCCTGCTTGCCGACCAGCGTCCAGTCATACAGTTCCAGTGCTCGGGCGGTACCGGGGTTGGGTGTGTCGTAGGCCAGGATCGAAATCTGTTTGACGCGGCGCTGGGCAGGCATGTACTGCCAGGCCCGGCCAGGAAACTGCGTCGGGTTGGTGGCGTTCTTGAGCATGATCGACTCGCCGGCCCGGCGCGCGGGGCCGGTATAGGACAGTTTCAACTGATAGTAAATGTCGGAACTGTTGAAGGGCTTGGACATGTTCTCGTAAATCGGGAAGGAGACGAATGCCTCGCCGGTGACCGCCAGGCTCGGTACGCCCGCCGTGTCGACGCTCCAGGAGTCGTACTTGGAATGGATGTTGACACCCTGGTAGCGCAGCAGGAAGTTCCACATCGCTTCAGCGCCTGATTGCGGGATCGGGAACGGCACGCCGGGCAGCACATTGTCGATGGCGATCCCGCCGTTGAGGGACCTGGCGGCAGTGGCATTGCGGCGGCTATTGTCCAGTACCGCCTGCGGGAGCGATGCAGTGCGGTGGGTCGGATACACATCGATGCGAAAGCCGGGGTAACGCCTGGCCAACGCTACGGTGGTGGCGGTCAGCATGCCTTTGTACGACTCGACGTTCTTGCCGTTGATCACCAGCAGTGGTTTTTCGTGGGCAAAGGGGTCCGGGCGCATGCTGTCGCCGGTCTTGAAGCTTGCGGGGGCAGTGGTCAGGCCACCGTTGTAGGGCGGGATGGAGCCATCGGCATTACCGGCCTTTTCGGCACCCACCCACGTCAGGCTGGTGCCCAGCCGAGCGG
>NZ_JBGCUL010000560.1:0-3025 GCF_054177685.1 Pseudomonas sp. P5_A2_2 | reverse complement strand
GCCGTAGCCGTGGTCGGCGTCGGCAATCACCGGCAACTGGGCGACACGGCCGATGCGGGTGGCCTGTTCAGCGAATTCGCTGAGGGTGATCAGGGCAAAGTCAGGGGCGCCCAGCACTTGCAACGAGGCGACCGAACCACCAAGGATCCCGACTTCGAAGCCCAGGTCGGCGGCGATGCGGGCCGACATCGGGTCGAAAACCGAGGCTGTGTGGTAGCAGGTGTCGGAGGCGAACAATTGGCGAAAGTTGTGGCGCAAATCTTGATGGGAAAGCCTGGACATATGAGTTCCACCAATGGAATGGAGGGGCTTGAGCAAAAATGTCAACGCCGAAGAAATAAAAGGCTATCACGCGCGCAGGGGGAAAATGATGACGAATTTGCCGGGTCCGGCAGATTGACGTCGCAAAGATGGCGCTGATAAGTCACGCCGCTTCGGCCTGTTGCCGTTGGTCAAGCAGCGGCACGGCGCGCACCGAGTCGCCGGGTTGCAACTGCAAGCGCTTGGCGGTCAGGCGATCAACCACCAGGCTGTTGCCCAGCCGTCGGGCCGGGGCGCAGGTAATGCGGCAGTTTTCCAGGCGGCGGTTGTGGATCAGCCAGAGGGGCGCTTTATCGTCCGGCGAGCCGATGGCCAGTGACAGCGGTTGGCTGTCGCGCACGGTGCGGATCCCGGAAACCGGTGCCTCAAGGACCGGTCCGCCGTCGAAGATATCGATGTAACCCTTGTGGGCAAACCCTTCGGCGCTGAGGATTTTCAGGGCCGGCTCGGTATTCGGGTGGGCCTTGCCGATCACCGCCTGGGCCTGTTCGGTCAGCAGGCAGGTGTACAGCGGCTGGCGCGGCATCAATTCGGCGATGAACGATTTGTTGCCCAGCCCGGACAAGTGATCGGCGTGGCTGAAATCCATCTTGAAAAAGTRCCGGCCGWGGCTGTCCCAGAACGGCGAGCCGCCTCGTTCGTCGGCACTGCCGCGCAACTCGGCGATGAGCCGGTTGCCGAACAGCTGCGTAAACTCGGCCACAAACAACAAACGCCCGAGCGAAAGCAAACGGCCGTTGCTTCCCTGGCGCTGATCGGGGCGCAGGTACAGCGAGCAGACTTCCGATTGCCCGGTCAATTCATTGCTCAGGAACAGGGTCGGGATCTGGCGCTGGATGCCCAGGTCCTCTGAAGCGCTGACCGTCAGCCCGACCCGGTAGTTGTACCAGGGCTCGCGCAGGCCGACGCCACCCGTCAGGGCGCTGACGCCCACCACTTGCTGCTCGTCGTCCTCGAGCACGAACAGATAATCGGCATCGGCCCGATCGACCTGCCCGGCGAAAGTGCGTTGGGCCCAGCGGATCCGGTGGGCCAGGCGTTCTTTGTCGGCCGGCAGGCTGGTAAGTCCCGGAACGGCCTGACGCACCAGCGTGAACAGGGCGGGCAGATCGGTGATCTGGACCGGACGGACAATCATGCGGCTGTTCCTTGTTCGTGTGTGCTCGGGCGGTGACGACGCTGGCAGGTATTCACAGTGCGATCAGCCTGATCGGGCTGCCCTCGGTCACCTTCAGCGCCTTGCACATGGCTGCGTCCAGCGTGACGGGTTGCCCGGTGATGTAGTCAAGATCGGCGACGATGGCCCGGTAGTCCTTCAAGGACTCGTTGCTCACCAGAAAGCTGCCGCGGGCATCGATCACCGATCCCTGCAGCGTGATAGCGCGCTGGCTGTGGGCGATGGAACGAATGCCCGACGTGCGCGCATACAGGGTCGGGCCGCCGTCGAACAAATCGATGTAGCTGTTGGTTTCGAAGCCTTCACGCTCGAGGATATCAAAGGCTTCCTGGCCATCGGGGTGGATGCTGCCGATACAGTCCTGTGCCGCCTGGGGCAGCATGGGCACGTAAATCGGATACTGCGGCATCAGTTCGGCGAGAAAGGTGCGGCTCTGCAGGCCGCAAAGCCGTTCGGCCTCGACGTAGGGCAAGTCGAAGAAATGCTTGCCCACGGCATCCCAAAATGGCGAGTGGCCTTCATCACTGCTGTAGCCGATGATTTCGGTGATCACCGTTTCGGAAAAACGCCGGGCGTGGGTGGCGATGAACAACAGGCGCGCCCGCGACAGCAGTTCGGAATGCGCGCTGCACACACGCGCGACATCGATATGGAAGCCCCGCAGCAAGGTGTGGCCACTGAGATCGTGACACAACGACAAGGTCGGTACACCGTGCTCAATGTTCAGTTCCCTCGAGGCACTGGTGAAGTGCCGGTTGCGCAGGCTGTAGAACGGCTCGTTGAACCCCGCCGTGGCGAGGATCTCCGAGCAGCCGACCAGGTGCTGCGTCGCCAGGTCTTCGAGTACAAAGAAATAGTTTTCCGGGCCATGACCATCGACGTCCTTTTCGAACGACGCACAGGAATCGAGGATTTTTCCGCGCAACCGTTCGCTATCGTCGGGCAGGGATGTAACGCCCACCAGGCTTTCACGAGCCAGCCTCTGCAACTGGGGCAGGTCGGCTGACTCGACTGGACGCAAGACCAGCATGGAGACACTCCTGTATCAAACGATTCGGCGGTTTGAGCCGAACCTGACTTTCACTGTCGGTTTTTCCACACATTCAATCGGTGGT
The DNA here is from genome assembly GCF_054177685.1 of Pseudomonas sp. P5_A2_2. Lineage (NCBI taxonomy): Bacteria > Pseudomonadati > Pseudomonadota > Gammaproteobacteria > Pseudomonadales > Pseudomonadaceae > Pseudomonas > Pseudomonas sp. P5_A2_2. Next base: position 412 of record NZ_JBGCUL010000560.1, on the reverse strand, counting down.
CGTCTGAACGTTGTCAGGCGCCACTCTTTTTCTTGTCAGATGTTTTTTGGAATGGACCGCATTAAACAAGAAACGGGCGATTCGGCCGCAGGCGATGCCTGGCCAGGCGCATTGATCGGGTATTCAAGAAAGGGCATCCGGGCTCCTGCTGGATGAGTGTGGAACAGGTTTTAACAGCACGTTGAAAGGAGTATTTAATTATCGCGTCCTGCCTGTCTAGTGAATTCTCGCGCGGTCTGGCCGTGCCCGAAAAAGGGGCGAAGTGCCTGTGCCAAGGGACTACGCCGATGTCGTAAAGTCTTGTAGGTGATTGCCTTGGTTGCGGTCAGCCATAACAGAAAACCTGGCAGGAAATGACTGAAGGATCCGTTTCAAACAGGAAAATTAAACCCCACCCGGGGCCGCTTTGTTG
>NZ_JBGCUL010000559.1:0-3025 GCF_054177685.1 Pseudomonas sp. P5_A2_2 | reverse complement strand
GCCGCATACTGCCTGGAAAAGGAAACGCACTGCAGTCGCGGACTTGCCCAGCGCCATCGGCGTCAGGTAGTCGGTCGCGATGGTCCACATGCCGACCCAGGCGTGAGCGCCCAGGGCCACCAGGGCCAGCAGACTGAAGATACGCATCCCGTTGTGGGCGAACAGGCCGTGCCATTGTTCATAGCCAATGCCCGGATTCACCGCGAGGTAGCCGATCAGGAAGATGAAATAAGCCGCGAGAACGACCGCAGACACACGTTGCGCCATCCAGTCATAAAGACCGGAACGCGAAAGGTTCGTAACGCTGGTTACCATATCCAAACTCCTGCCAGAACGATCAACACCACGGAAACGGCGATGATAATTTTCGAGCCCAGGCGGCCGCCTTCCAGCGTCTCACCGATGCCCATATCCATAATCAAGTGGCGCACACCGGCTACCAGGTGATAAAGAAGAGCGGACAGGAGGCCCCATGCTACGAACTTGGCCAGCGGGCTGGTCAAGGTTGCCTTCACGTCGGCAAAACCTTCCTCGGAACCCAGGGATTTGCCCAATGCATAAAGCATGAAGCCAAGGCCCAGGAAGAGGATGATGCCGGAAACACGGTGAAGAAACGACGTAACGCCGGTGATGGGGAGTTTGATGGTCCTTAGGTCTAGGTTTACAGGTCGTTGGCTTTTCACGGCTTTTTTTTCACACTGAAGAGCCCCTAACAATCAGGGCAAAGTTGTTGGGGAGTGCACTGGTCAGGTAACCACCACCCAGGGATGCGACCCCCAATAAAGCAGGCCCAAAAGCCCTTGGCGGTCGGTGGCCGAGTATAGACAGTTAGGCTACTAATGACAACGCAAACACCTAACCCAAACAGCTGATTGCGCAACTGACATAAAAGGCGTAAATGGCAGTCAATTTCGAGGAAAAAGTCCGGTTAAAGCCTTCTGGAGCAAGACTTTAGGCAAATTGACATTCGAATTTATCTCACTATAGTGGTGCGGGCCCTGCGTGGGGGGTCTGTCTGATGATTTCAAGCATAAATAGGAGGCCACATGGCTGACAAAAAAGCGCAGTTGATCATCGAGGGCGCAGCCCCCGTCGAGCTGCCCATTTTAACCGGCACCGTTGGTCCCGATGTTATCGATGTTCGGGGCCTGACGGTCACGGGCCGTTTCACCTTTGACCCGGGTTTCATGTCGACCGCCTCGTGTGAGTCGAAGATCACCTATATTGATGGCGACAACGGCATTCTGCTGCACCGCGGCTACCCGATCGAACAGTTGGCCGAGAAGTCGGACTATCTGGAGACCTGCTACCTGCTGCTCAACGGCGAACTGCCGACCGCAGAACAGAAGGCCCAGTTCGTCAGCACCGTGAAGAACCACACCATGGTCCACGAGCAGCTGAAGACCTTCTTCAACGGCTTCCGTCGCGACGCCCACCCGATGGCCGTCATGTGCGGCGTAGTCGGTGCCCTCTCGGCCTTCTACCACGACTCCCTGGACATCAAGAACCCGCAGCATCGCGAAATCTCCGCGATCCGCCTGGTTGCCAAGATGCCGACCCTGGCAGCGATGGTTTACAAGTACTCCATGGGCCAACCCATGATGTACCCGCGCAACGACCTGTCGTACGCGGAAAACTTCCTGCACATGATGTTCAACACCCCGTGCGAGATCAAACCGATCAGCCCGGTACTCGCCAAGGCCATGGACCGGATCTTCATCCTCCACGCCGACCACGAGCAGAACGCGTCGACTTCCACCGTGCGCCTGGCCGGTTCTTCGGGTGCCAACCCGTTCGCCTGTATCGCCGCCGGTATCGCTGCACTGTGGGGCCCTGCCCACGGCGGTGCAAACGAAGCCGTACTGACCATGCTCGATGAAATCGGCGATGTTTCCAACATCGACAAGTTCATCGCCAAGGCCAAGGACAAGAACGATCCGTTCAAACTGATGGGCTTCGGTCACCGCGTTTACAAAAACCGCGACCCGCGCGCCACCGTCATGAAGCAGACCTGCGACGAAGTGTTGAAGGAACTGGGCATCCAGAACGATCCGCAGCTCGAACTGGCCATGCGCCTGGAAGAGATCGCCCTGACCGACCCGTACTTCATCGAGCGCTCGCTGTACCCGAACGTCGACTTCTACTCGGGGATCATCCTCAAGGCGATCGGCATTCCAACCAGCATGTTCACCGTGATCTTCGCCCTGGCGCGGACCGTCGGCTGGATCTCCCACTGGAAGGAAATGCTCTCCAGCCCGTACAAGATTGGCCGTCCGCGCCAGTTGTACACCGGCTACGAGTCGCGTGACATCACCAAGCTGGAAGACCGCAAGTAAGACCTGTCTTGCTGTAGCGTGTTGAGTTGTACCGGGAACGGCCTCTGCTTTTTATATAAAGAGCAGGAGGCCGTTTTTGTTTGTGCGGTTTTTTGATGGTGTACATATCCGTTTTTGCGGTAACGGCCTCTTATGGTTCCGCTCTTACAGCCAGCCCTTTCAAGGTGTTTTCCCTTTATGGGCCTTGAGCACCCGATCCGTCGACACATGAGCATGCGCAGCTTTGCCGTCCAGCCACTCCTTGGGTTTGGCGATTTTGGGACCACGTAGGCTTTTGGCCACTTGCTTGGGCTTGATATTCCTGGCGAGCGCCAACAGTCGTGTTGCCAGCGTTTCTGAGGTCGTTTGAAGTGTCAGGTAATCCGAGGGCAGTGCGATCTGCATGCCCTCGTATCCGCTACGCACTTGTACCGTCAGATGGAAGATCGAAGCTTCCCAGCCTTCGGGCAATRTCTCGCGATGAGCCTGTTCCACGCTGCGCTTGAGCACTGCCAGGACGTTGTAGGCCAGGATCGCTGAAGCAAATCCCAGCAACGCCGCCCGCGGAGCGCCAAGGCTTTCGATTTCACTGTCCAGCACCGACTCCAGGCGCTGGAACATCCCTTCGATACTCCAGCGACGACGGTATAACTCGGCGATCTGCCCGGCGCTGWCGGTGTCGGGCAAGTTGCTCCAGAACCACATCACCG
>NZ_JBGCUL010000558.1:0-3029 GCF_054177685.1 Pseudomonas sp. P5_A2_2 | reverse complement strand
CAGCGTCGTCCCCAGTGCCCATAACAACACTAGCACCAATGGCGCGTGTACCAGCAATTGCACGAACGAGAAGCCGATCAAGTCCCGCGCTTTCAACCCCAGGACGCCCAGCAGCGGCAACATGAAGAACGGGTTGATCAGGTTGGGCAGGGCTTCGGCGGCGTTGTAGATCTGCACCGCCCAGCCCAGATGGTAGTTCAGGTCATTGGCCACTTGCATCACGTACGGTGCTTCGATGATCCACTTGCCGCCACCGGACGGGATGAAGAAGCCGAGAATCGCCGAATACACGCCCATCAGAAGCGCGTAGGTGTCGTGGGAGGCAATGCTGACGAAAAAGGTCGAGATGTGATGGGCCAGGGTCTGCGCGTCGGCGCCCTTGACCGTGGTCATCAGCGCCGCGATCGAACCGTAGAGCGGGAACTGGATCAGCACGCCGGTAGTGGTCGGCACCGCACGGGTCACGGCGTCCAGAAAGCTGCGCGGACGCCAGTGCAACAGGGCACCGAGCATGATGAACAGGAAGTTGTAGGTGTTCAGCCCGGAAATCGCGCTGATAGCCGGTTTGGTCGCAAACTCATGGAACAGCCACCCAGCAGCCAGCAACGCCAGCAGAATCGTCAGTAGCGGGCTGTGTTCCAGCCATTCGCCGGGGCGGGTGCGTGGTTGCAGCGGTGGCAGGTTGAAACTCGGGTCGACACCGCAGGCCTTGGCATCGCGTGCCGAGTTCGGGCCGGGGGCGGTGGCATAGGCAATGATCAGCGAGATGACGATCAAGGCCAGCAGCATCACGCCGGACTGCCAGAGAAAGATCGTCTGGGTGAATGGAATCATCCCGGTGATCGACAGAATCGACGGCGGCAGGCTTGCCGGGTTGGCCTGCAATTGCGCGGCGGACGACGACAGGCCCAAGGCCCATACCGCGCCAAGCCCCAGATAGGCGGCGGCACCGGCGGCGCGATAGTCCATTTTCAGGTCGGTACGACGGGCGAGGGCGCGTACCAACAAACCGCCGAACACCAGGGACAAGCCCCAGTTCAGCAACGACGCGACCATCGAAATCAATGCGACCCAGGCCACGGCGGAGCGGCCGTTTTTCGGCAGCTTGGCCAGACGGTCAATCAGCTTCACCGCCGGCGGCGAACTGGCGACCACATAACCGCCGATCACCACGAAGGCCATCTGCATGGTGAAGGGGATCAGGCTCCAGAAGCCATCACCAAAGGCCATGGCGGCGTCGGTGGGTTTGGCACCCATCGCCATGGTGGCCAGGGCCACGATAATCACCGCCAGGGCAGCAAACACCCAGGAGTCGGGAAACCAGCGTTCGGCAAAACTTGAGCAGCGCAGGGCAAAGCGGGCGGAGCGGCTATCTTCGATATCAGCGGCCACGGGAGTACCTCGGATTTTTATGTTTGTTGTGGTCTTCGGGGCAGTAACCGCCCGTCTGGACAGACGTCAACATTAATTCAAGCCGAGGATTTTTGCGGGGTTGTTTCGTGGCTATGGGACTTTGGTCTAACGGGTTGTCCGCCAGCGCTTTTGCGTAGACCATGGGCGCCTTGGTTTTTGCCTGTGCCAGAGTTCTTTACATGACTGCCAACACCGATTCGCGCCCGGCGCCGTTCAGCCGCTCGGACTACAAGACCCTCGGGCTTGCCGCCCTCGGCGGGGCGCTGGAAATCTACGATTTCATCATCTTCGTGTTTTTCGCCCTGACCCTCAGTCAGCTGTTCTTCCCACCGGAAATGCCCGAGTGGCTGCGCCTGCTGCAAAGCTTCGGGATCTTCGTCACCGGTTACCTGGCGCGACCGTTGGGCGGCATCCTGATGGCGCACTTCGCCGACCGATTGGGGCGCAAGAAAGTCTTTAGCCTGAGCATCCTGATGATGGCGTTGCCCTGCTTGCTGATCGGGATCATGCCGACCTACGCGCAAATCGGCTATTTCGCACCGTTGCTGCTGTTGGCCCTGCGCATTCTCCAGGGCGCGGCGGTGGGCGGCGAGGTGCCGAGTGCCTGGGTATTCGTCGCCGAGCACGCGCCCATCGCCCATCGCGGTTATGCCCTGGGTTTCCTGCAGGCGGGGCTGACCTTCGGCTATCTGATCGGCGCATTGACCGCGAGCTTCCTGGCGCAGGCATTCACCCCGGCGGAAATCCTCGATTACGCCTGGCGTTACCCGTTTCTGCTCGGCGGCGTGTTCGGGGTGATTGGTGTCTGGCTGCGTCGCTGGCTCAGCGAAACCCCGGTGTTCATGGCCATGCAGGCGCAGCGCGAGGCGGCCGGTGAGCTGCCGCTACGCACGGTCTTGCGCGAGCATCGCCTGGCCATTTTGCCGGCGATGATTCTCACCTGTGTGCTGACCTCGGCCGTGGTGGTGTTCGTGGTCATCACCCCGACCATGATGCAGAAAACTTTTGGCATGACAGCCAGCCATACCTTCGCCCTGAGCGCACTGGGCATCGTGTTCTTGAACATCGGCTGCGTGCTCGCCGGGCTACTGGTCGACCGCATCGGCGCCTGGCGCACGGTGATGCTCTATAGCCTGCTGCTGCCGTTGGGCATCGGCGTGCTGTATGCCTGCCTGATCATGGGCGGCGACTGGCTCGGCCTGGCCTACGCCTTGGCGGGGCTGGCCTGCGGGGTAGTCGGCGCGGTGCCATCGGTGATGGTCAGCCTGTTCCCGCCGCGGATTCGCGTCTCGGGTATCTCGTTCACCTACAACATTGCCTACGCCGCGTGGGCGAGTGTCACACCGCTGTTGTTGATCGGCCTGATGCCGTGGAGTCCATGGATCTGTGTGATGTTCAGTGCGGTGATGGGCGCGGTGGGTGTGGGCAGTGCGGCGTACTTTGGTGCGCGGATGCCGAGAATCGCTGGCTGTTCTGCCGCTGGCGCGCATTGATTGTACGCGTCGTAACTATTTTTACTGGACAAGCCTGAAACACGCTTAAGTAAATGTTTCCAAGGCCGATGGTTAGGCTGTGTATCGCTTTCTACCCCTGTCCATCGGTGCTTTCCCATGTTC
>NZ_JBGCUL010000557.1:0-3029 GCF_054177685.1 Pseudomonas sp. P5_A2_2 | reverse complement strand
GCCGGATAGCGGCGGATCACCTTGTTGGAAAAGATTCGCGACAGTCTCGAGTTGGTCGAGGTGTCGAGCAGCTCCGGTTCTCCGATAGCCAGCAGCAGACGCTCGGCGGCGGAAACATAGGCGCTGCGGTCCTTTTTGCACAGCTCCAGGTACTCTTGCAGAGAGAGTTCTTCCTGGCGTGTGGACTCGAAGCGTTGTTGGAAGTGGCTAAAGATACTCATGACGTCACCTCGCTCGATACGTGGAGCCGACGCCGGATCACTCAGTCGATGCTGGCAGCAACCGAACAGGCGGTTGCTGTTTACCCCCCAGAACTCCCTCAAGGCTTACCGCCCCGAAAGCTACTCCCGATGACCCGTGCGCCGGTGTACCGGCTCTCCCCTGTTTTGGATGGCCTGCGCTTAAGGATAGTTGGGAATTCGGCAGGTAAAGGCTAGATGCGTAATTGTTTGTGGCAGACCGTTCGTCTGCCACCGCGCCAGCCCGCGTGAGCCGGGGCCTGCAACGTTACAAAAAAATTATTCGGGGGTGCCTTGCGCGGTTTCCGCAGGATACGTCGTACGCCACAACTCGAATCCGCCATCCATGCTGTAGACGTCGGAGAAGCCCTGGCTGATCAGGTAGGCGGCGGCGCCCTGGCTGGAATTGCCGTGATAGCAGACCACCACGGTCGGTGCGTCGAGGTTGGCACCCTGGATGAAAGCGTGCAGGGAATGATTGTCCAGATKCCTGGAGCCTGCGATGTGCAGGGCGGCAAAAGTGGCCGGGTCGCGGACGTCGACCACCACYGCGCCTTGTTCGCGCAGGGCTTGGGCCTGTTCCGGGGGGATACGTTTGAATTCGCTCATGGCGGGCTCCTGTGGCTCGGCTGAATGGGCAGTCTAGCGCGGGGCGCCGGCTGACGATATTTGGGGAATGGATAAGGCGACTGGCGGCACGGCATGACCGTGTTCGTCGCATTTGCAGGAAAGGCGCTCACCGCTGTCGACGTTCATCAGGGTCAGGGCGCCGCCCCAGACGCAACCGGTGTCGAGGGCCGAGATGCCTGGCTCGTCGCACTTGCCCTCCAGTGCTGCCCAGTGACCGAAGATGATTTTCACATCCCTGGTCTTGCGCTCCTTGTGCTGGAACCAGGGCTTGTAGCCAGCGGGCGCGGTATCGAGGCCTTCTTTGCTCTTGAGGTCGAGTTTGCCTYCGGCGGTGCAAAAACGCATGCGCGTGAAATAGTTGGTGATCACCCGCAGGCGCGTCACGCCTTTGAGGTCATTGTCCCATTTCGCCGGATCGTTGCCGTACATGCCATCGAGGTAAGACGGCAACAGGTTGTCGTCACGCAAGGCAGTCTCGACTTCGGCAGCGCACTTCAAGGCTTTGCGCAGCGACCACTGGGGTGGAATGCCGGCATGGACCAGTGCAATGTTGCGCTGTTCGTCGTAGTGCATGAGCTTTTGCTGGCGCAGCCATTCGAGCAGTTCGGCGCAATCCGGCGCTTCAACGATCTCGCGCAAGGTATCGGCCTTCTTCAGGCGTTCGATGTTGCGTCCGGCCGCCAGCAGGTGCAGGTCGTGGTTGCCGAGCACGCACACCAGCGATTCGCGAATGCTGTAGAGGAAGCGCAAGGTTTCCAGAGACTGCGGGCCGCGGTTGACCAGGTCGCCTACCAGCCACAGACGATCCCGTTGTGGGTCGAACGCCACTTGTTTGAGCAGGCATTGCAGGGCTTGAAGGCAGCCTTGCAGGTCGCCAACAGCGTACGTTGCCATCAGTGCAGGGCTCCGGGCACCGCCAGGCGGAAGGGCGCGATGATGGCATCGAAATGTTTGCCGTCGTCGGAAAGCATCTGATAGGTGCCTTGCATGGTGCCGACCTTGGTGGTCATGACCGTGCCGCTGCTGTAGGTGTGGCTCTTGCCGGGGTCGATCAACGGCTGCTGACCTACCACGCCTGCGCCGCGCACTTCTTCGACATGCCCGTTACCATCGGTGATGACCCAGTGCCGTGAAAGCAGTTTGGCGGGCAACTGGCCATTGTTTTGCACGGTGATGGTGTAGGCGAAGGCAAAGCGGTCGTGCTCGGGTTGCGATTGTTCTGCCAGATAGCGGGTGACGACGCTGACGTCGACCTGATAACGAGGATCGGACATGCAAGGGGCCTTAAAAACGAAGCGGGACGCGGGGCGTAGCTGATGGAGTTCAGTCTAGGCCAAGTATCGGGTAGTAGACCAGAGTGGCGTCCTACCCGATAGCGCTCATCGCCTGTCAGTCAGCGATAGGCTTTTGTGACGCTTGCTCGCTGAGCTTGTCGGCCAGGCGCACGAAGGCGGCCAGGTCGAGTTGCTCGGGACGCAGGCTGCCATCGACACCGGCGGCTTCGATTTCGTCATTGCTCAGCAGCAGCTTGAGGGTATTGCGCAGGGTTTTGCGGCGCTGGTTGAAGGCCTCGCGCACGACGCGCTCCAGCAAGCGGTGGTCCTTGGCCGGGTGCGGCAGTACCGCGTGGGGCACCAGGCGCACGATGGCCGAGTCGACTTTCGGCGGCGGGTTGAATGCCCCCGGGCCAACGTTGAACAGGTGCTCGACCCGGCAGTGGTACTGGACCATGATCGACAAGCGGCCCCAGTCACCACCACCAGGGCCGGCCGCCAGGCGCTCGACCACTTCCTTTTGCAGCATGAAGTGCATGTCGCGAATCAGATGCGAGTTGTGCAACAGGTGAAAAATCAGCGGCGTGGAGATGTTGTACGGCAGGTTGCCGACCACCCGCAGGCTACCTGGCGCGGCATTCAGGCTATTGAAGTCGAACTTCAGTGCATCGCCCTGATGCAGATTGAAGTTGCTCTTGCCGGCAAACTGCTGGTTGAGGATCGGGATCAGGTCCTTGTCCAGCTCCACCACGTCGAGTTGCGCGCCGCTGCTGAGCAGGCCTTGGGTCAGTGCGCCCTGGCCCGGGCCGATTTCCAGCAGGCGGTCGTCGCTCTTGGCATGGATGGAACGCAGGATGCGGTCGATAACGCCAGCATCGTGCAGGAA
>NZ_JBGCUL010000556.1:0-3034 GCF_054177685.1 Pseudomonas sp. P5_A2_2 | reverse complement strand
GTACAGCTGTTGCGCCCCCGGCGCGGGTGGTTCTTTTGCCGTGTCGGTCATCCCCTGGCGCAACAGCAGAATCTGTCCCTGCGCGCCCTGCTCGACTACGCGGTGGTCGGCACGCGAATACCGCCGATGATCCGCAAGATCCTCGCCGACGTGCAGGGCGAGGCAGACTTCAATCCGAGCGTGGAATGCGCGCAGTTCGACGCCATCCGCCGCGTGGTGATGCGCTCCGACGCGGTAGGCATCGCCACCGTGGAGGCCTTGGCCGAACTGGTCGACCAGGGCCTGGTCCGCCTGCTGGAATTTGCCGATGTACCCAAGGAGAATCCCGGCCTGCAATTGCACTACGGCATCGTCAGCCGCGCCGGCCACTCCCTGACACCGGCCGCGCTGGCGATGGTCGATGCGGTGCTGACGGTCGACCGGCGCTTGCTGGCGTCGAATTAGTCGAGCAGCCACCACCCCCTGTGGGAGCGAGCTTGCTCGCGATGGGGCCGGGTCAGTCGACATCTTGATTGACTGACACACCGCTAGCGCGAGCAAGCTCGCTCCCACAGGGTTTGGCGTTGCTGCCTCCACATCATGCACGCCGCGCCAGAGCCTGCAATTCCCGGCGCTTACCGAGGGCGCGCGACAGGCACATCATCTCGGTGGCACTAGTGACCCTGCGCTACGGGTAAATCGCATCGAAGGCGAGCAACAGGTTCAAATCGAGCAGGCGTAAATCAAGCATGGTCCTGCTCCGGCAAATCGCTTAACGTCGGCCAGCTTGACCGGTGTTCCGCAACAAGCTGTGGGCCCTACATGACAAAAAGCGACCAGCCGCTGCACGACCAATCAATACCCAACGCGTTCTACGCGCCGACCCTGTTGCCGGCCATCGAAGAGTTGCTGGCCCGCGGTGTGGACCGCGAATGCATCGAAGGCCTGTTGCGACGCAGCCTGTTCGAGTTGCGCACGCCATTCATGCGTATTCCGCTGTTCATGTCGCGGCGCTTCTGGGCGTTTGCCCTGGAACAGACCGGCGACCCGCTGATCGGCCTGGCGGCCGGTCGGCGATTCGTTTCCACCGCCACCAACGGCCTGACATACCTGTTCGACGTCGCCGATTCACTGGACAGCGCCTGCCAGTATTTCGTGCGTTTCTTTCCGTTTTTCAACGGACACTTCCAGGCCCGGATCGTGCGCGGCGACGACCGCGTCGAATTGCACCTGCTCGACCATGGCAGCGTGAAAACCAGCGCGTCAACCGCCGATTACATCCTCATCAGCCTGTGCAGCATGTTGCGGCGCAAATTCCTCGCCAGCGGCCTGGAGCGTGATCCGGTTCTGGGCGTCGGGCTGGCCGGTGCCTGCACGGCCAATCCGCAGGATCATGAACAAGCCTTTCGCGCACCGGTGCAATGGGGGCAGGCGCAGCACTCGATCCGCCTCGATCCACAGCTGTTCGTGATCCCGTTGACGCCGGGCAATCATGAACTGGAACTCATGCTGGTCGAACTGCTGGAGCAGACCCGACGCAACAGCGAACCGACCTTGCTGGAGCAAGTCTGCGATTATTTGATCACCGACCTCGCCGAGGCCAACTGGCAGCAATTCTGTACCACCCGGCATTTGCTCGAGCGCACCGCCGCCCGACGCTTGAAGGCGTTGGGCTGGAGTTTTTCGGAGTTGCTCGACGAATACCGCCGCTATCGCGCCGAAGACTTTTTGCAGAGGACAGACCTGGAGCTGGTGGAGATTTCCGACCGCCTGGGCTACAGCGATGTGCAAAGTTTCAACCGTGCCTGCCTGCGGTGGCTGGGGTGCGCGCCGGGCGCCTGGCGAACCCGATCAGGCACTTGACCAGTAGGTTGCTGGACATTTTTTAACACTGGCTTTACGCCATACGTGCGTGAGAACTGGCGGCCTCTGTTAAAAATGGTCATCAAGCCGGTGACTCAAACCTGACACACTTAGCAGCTACAACCCTTGTATTTCAAGGCTTACGACCGCCTGTCGTTTTCTTGAGATTTTCGCTGAACAGCCAAAATCGGGGGGAAAGCCAATAGTGCTGCGACCTTGATGGCAATCGCCCCCACATTTGGGAGTGTCTTGCCCCTTTTACATGCCGGTTTGCTGACACGGTTTACCGAGGCTGGTCTATACCCCTTTTGACAGTCTTGTTTTGCAACTCTCCACGTCTTGCGAGGCACGCTAATATGGACGTAAGCGTATTTGGTACGGGCTATGTTGGCCTGATTCAAGCAGCGGCTCTGGCCGATGTCGGACATCGCGTCCTGTGTGTCGACATCGATCCGAACAAGATCCGGCAACTGCAACAGGCCGTGCCACCGATCAGTGAGCCGGGGCTGTCCGGCACCCTTGAAGAAAACATCAAGGCCGGTCGCCTGCTCTTCACCACCCAGGCAAGCGATGCGGTGGAGCACGCCGAGCTGATTTTCATCGCCGTCGGTACGCCCGCCGACGAAGACGGTTCGGCCGACCTCAGCCATGTGCTGAACGTGGCCCGGCAGATTGCTGGTTTCATGGAGGCCGACCGCACCCTGATCATCAAGTCCACGGTGCCGGTCGGCACGGCGGATCAGGTCAGTGCGACTGCCGTTGAAGAGTTGCAGCACCGCGGCAAAGGTTCGCTGAAGGTACGGGTGGTGTCCAACCCGGAATTCCTCAAGGAAGGCAGTGCCCTGGCCGATTGCATGCGCCCGGACCGGATCATCGTCGGCACCACTGACGATCAAGCCCGCAGCCAGATGAGCGAGCTCTACGCGCCGTTCTGCCGCAACCACGACAAATTGATGTTCATGGACAACCGCAGCGCCGAACTGACCAAGTACGCGGCGAACGCGATGCTGGCCACGCGCATCAGCTTCATGAACGAACTGGCCAACCTCACCGAGTTGCTGGGAGCAGATATCGAAGCCGTGCGCAAAGGCATCGGCTCGGACCCGCGCATCGGTTACCACTTCATCTACCCCGGTTGCGGTTTCGGCGGTTCGTGCTTCCCCAAGGACCTGCGCGCCCTGCTGCACACCGC
>NZ_JBGCUL010000555.1:0-3034 GCF_054177685.1 Pseudomonas sp. P5_A2_2 | reverse complement strand
ATCAGGCAGCGCCCCGTGCTGACCGCCTTGAACACCGACTCGGCCAGATGGCGCTGCCCCGGCCGAAAGTCGGTGTGGGGAAACGCCAGACGCTGCGCCGCCAGATTGCGCCCGTCACGATGGGCGACCTCCTGTTCGGCCCATTGCAGGAACCGCGCGCAATGCAGTTCGAAGAACTGTTGCAGCTGCGCGGCCTCGAAGGGCTCGACCAGGCAGGTTTCCTTTTCGCTGACGATGTCGAAATACACCAGCGCCAGGTTGATCCGGGACAGATCCAGTTTGCGGCACATCAACCAGCCGTAGATTTTCGCCTGGGCCCAATGCAATTGACGGTGGTTGGCCGGTTGCTTGCTCAAATCGCCGCGGTAGGTCTTGACCTCTTCCAGGCAGTTTTGCCCGGGGTCGTAGCCGTCCGCCCTGCCCTTGACCGTCAAGGTTCGATACTGGCCCTCAAGGGCGACTTCGCTTTGGTAACCCTCGCTGCGCCGCGATGCCACCGTACGGTGCCCGACGATGCCCTCCAGCGCGGTGGGTGACGGTGTGAAGCGCAGATCGAGGTCGCCGGCCTTGGCGGTGAACTCACACAGCGCCCGCACCGCAATGCTGTAGCTCAAGCGCCCGGCTCCGCCCATTGCACGTAGCACACGGCAATCGGCATCTGGTGTTCGTGGCAGAATTCCAGCCAGCGCAACTGGTTGTCCTGCAGGCGATCGCCCCGGCCTTTGACTTCGATCATGCGGTAGGTCTTTTGCTGCGGCCAGAACTGGATCAGGTCCGGCATGCCGGCGCGATTGGCCTTGATGTCCAGCAACAAACGGTTGAACCAGTGCTTGAGGTGCTCGGCCGGGAGGCAATCCAGAGCTTGCTCCAGCAGTTCTTCGCTGAGCACGCTCCAGAACACGAAAGGCGACTGCACGCCCCACTTGGCGGCATAACGTTCGCGGATGGTCTGCCGGTAGCGCCCGTCGTCGAGTTCGGCCAGGCATGCCTGAAACAGTTTGGCCCGACGGCCATGAAAGTCTTCGCTGAGCAAATCCACCGGCCCGCGCTGGAACGGGTGAAAAAATGCGCCCGGCAAAGGCGCAAAAATCGCCGGCCAGCACAACAAGCCGAACAGCGAGTTGATCAGGCTGTTTTCGACGTAGTGCACCGGCGCCGAATCCTCAGCCAGATGCGCCTGAACGTAAAACTCCACCGATAACGCCGGGTCTGTCCTGGGCAATTGCAGGTCCAGACGCTGCATTTCCCGAGGCGCTGCGCGCTTGATGGGCGGCCCGCCGAGCTTGCGCTGCAGGCGTGGCAGCACACGGAGCAGCTGTTGTTGTTCGGCGGCGCTTTCCGGTGCCTGTTCGGCCTGTGCGGCCAGTTCCAGCGCCAACTCAAACTCGCCACTGCGTTCCAGCACGCGAATCAGCCGTGAACGCGCGCCCGGATAGGCACATTCGCGGTAGAGGTTCAGGGCCATGGCGAAATCCGCGATGCGTTCGCAATACTGGCCCATCTGGAACAGCAGCTTGCCGCGTCGCCGTTGCAACCATGGGTTGTCCAGCGCCAGCCCCTTGATGCGCTCGACCACCTCTTCCAGCGCTTCACCGGCCTCGAATTGTTGCTGGTACGCGTGCAGGAGGACGCAGGCATCTACGTCCTCTCGGCTGCGCAAGCCACGGGACTCGGCACAGAATTCGACTTTTTCGTAGGTATAAATGCCCAGGTCGGCCAACACAAACTCCGACCAGTCCTGGTACAGGTTGCCGAAGAACATCAGGCGCAGGCGATCGCACAACGCCATGATGGTCAGGCTGAACAAGCGCTCATCCAGCCACGGGCACCAGTCGTTGAAGCTCTGCGTCTGGGGAAATTGCACGCTCAGCGTCGGCAACCAGTCGGTTTTCTTGCCTTTGGGTTGATCGATGGCAGCGGCAAAGGCCTGGAGGACTTCGGCCTTGAGCAGCACCTCGAACAGTTCGTCGATGGCGATGGGCATTTGCCCGTCAACCCAACCCAGTTCAAGCAACGGGCCGGCGGCTGTGCCGATATCGCCGATTTCGTCGTAATGCAGCTTGCTCGCCCTGAAATGAATGCCTTTGCGCATCACCATTCTGACCAGAAGTGCCTGCGATTCACGGGGTAACCCCTTGAACGCTTGAATGAAATGCCGCTCTTCGACGCTCAACACGTCGCCAGAGCGCCGCTCAAGCCAATCAAGCACTTGCATGAAGTTGTTCAGGTAATAGAACGGATCGTCGAGGGGATTTGCAGTCACAGGGAAATAGGCCATGGCGAGCGAGTACTGGTTATGCGTACAGATATCAGTTCCACCCTGCCCGGTGCAATCGGAAAAGGATAAATGGCGCTGTAGGAATTTTTCCCGAGCAGTAGAACTTTCTGCCCCCCGGCGGCACCAACCGCCATAGAGGTGCAGTGATGGCCATCGAACTGATGGCGCTGCTTCAGAACCTATGGAGGTGATTATGGATATCAAGACTTTGGGCTCGCCCTTGGCGGTAGCGGCCCTGCTGACGCTGTCCGGTTGCTCGACCCCAACGGTGGTGACGCTGCAGAACGGCACTCAGTACCTGACTAAAGACATACCGAAGACCAAAACCCGAGACGGCTTCTTCGAGTTTGAGGACATTTCAGGTAAGAAGGTGAAAGTCAGGTCTGACGAAGTGGCGACAATTCGCAAAGAAGAAGACTGACGTTTCTCCTGGCACGATGTGGCAGGTTTCGAGCACTGCTTTACACTCGATAGACCCCGTGCGACCGGATGACTGTGCAACGCTTCGACACAGGCGTTGCAATACGGGCATCACGCAAAGACTCAGGTGACGCCGAAATGAAAATGGTCATGCCACTTCTTGCCTCTGTGCTCGCCGTCAGCGCGTGCGTGACGGCGAGCCTGTGTGACGCCGCCACGAAGGTAAAACCAAAACCAAAACCCTTGCCAACGTACAAAACCAGTTTCGATTGCGCCACGCCCCAGGCCTCCGCCGAAAAGCTTATCTGCCATGACGCTCAACTGGCGAGCATGGAC
>NZ_JBGCUL010000554.1:0-3038 GCF_054177685.1 Pseudomonas sp. P5_A2_2 | reverse complement strand
TGGTAATCGAGTTGGCGGCTGTTAGTGCCTTGCAACGCCTCACAGAACGCCTGGAGGCCAAAAAATTCAAAATCACAGGGGAAGACGAGGTCAACTGTCGATTTCGTTTCAACGATGTCATCGTGGATGTGATGCCTTCGGATCCGGCTGTTCTCGGCTATGCGAACCGTTGGTTCGTGGAAGGGCTCGCTCACGCTGTGAAGTTCGCGCTACCCAGTGGTCTGGAGATACAGATCTTCAAGTCGACTTACTTTCTTGCTACGAAGCTGGAAGCCTTCAGCGGGCGCGGAGAAGGCGATCCTTATCACAAGGATGTTGAGGACATCGTTATCCTGATTGATGGGCGTCCGGAGCTGTTGGAGGAGGTCCGAGGGGCGGAAACTGAATTGCTGCAGTTCATCGCCAAGGGAGTTGGTGAGCTGCTTAGGCTCAGTGGCATCGACTATGCGATTCAAAGCTCAGGCTCGGTTCGGGCAAACCCCGCTCGTGGCATGCTCATCCATCAGCGTATGAAGGATCTGAGCCTGCTCGCATGAGATACGAAATCAGATCGGTAAAAGGGCGAGCCCGAGAAGCCAACCATGATTGCGCTGGCGCGGTATTCGATGGCGTGAGGGGGCTGTTTGTTGTCGTGGATGGCACTTCGAAGCCCGGTAGCGGCCAGTTGGCCCATGGATTTGTGCAAGCAGTGATGGATGCCTGCCAGGCCCGTATTAGTCAAGGCGCTGAAGACACTACTCATAGTGACGTCCAGCAGCTGCTACGGTCTGTACTTACAGATTTACACGCTCCACTGTTTGCTAAGCAGACCGGTACAACAAGCTACTTGGTTGGTATTGCTTCTCATGGGCAGCTCACCCTTGCATATGAGGGCGACTGTTCATGTGGTGTTGCCGGTGCGGAGGGTGGAATCGAGTGGTTCACACCACCGCATTGCAAGGCGAACTGGAGGCGCGACCGATCACATCGGGAACTTGCGCTTGATCCGGCCCGCCATCTGATCACCCGTTGCTATAGGGCCAACCGTTCCCCGGATCCAGATTTTGTTTTCCGTTCAGTGGCTGCAGGCGAGCGCCTGGTGTTCGCAACGGATGGCTTTTGGGCGGAGCTGACCGACGCTCGACAGGATGACGTGCTTGCAGCTCCTGCCATTGCAATCACTGATGTAGACGATGATGTGACTTGGATTGATGTGAGGCTGTAAAACATTGCGAGCTGGCCGGTTTTTTCATTGAAGGCGCGCCACTTGCGTATGAAGTGGGTCGAAGGGCTTGAAATGGGGCCGAAGTCATTCCAGCTGAAGAGTTCCAGTCGCTCCCACCGACCAGACACGAAAAAGCCGCGTAAAAACGCGGCTTTCTTGTTTGGTGGGCCCACACGGACTTGAACCGTGGACCAAAGGATTATGAGTCCTCTGCTCTAACCAACTGAGCTATAGGCCCTCAGTAGGCCGCGGATTATAACGACGGTTTCGCGGCTGTGCTATCTGAAAAAACCATTACGGTTGTACGAAGAAATGTCGCGGCAAATTCGTCCGCCGTCAGGGGCAGGCTGACGATGTAGCCCTGGATTTGTTCGCAGCCCTCAGCGGCGAGGAATTGTTGTTGCGCCAGGGTCTCGACCCCTTCGGCAATCACGGTGAATGGCATGCTGCGTCCGAGCGCTATGATGGCCCGGACGATCGCCGCATCATGGGGATCGTCCGGCAGGCCGCGGACGAAGGACTGATCGATCTTGAGGATGTCCAGTGGCAGACGCTTGAGGTAACTCAGGGACGAGTAACCGGTGCCGAAGTCATCGATGGCCAGTTGCACGCCCAGATGTTTGAGTTGGTGCAGCACCGCCAGCGCTTCTTCGGCCTGGCTCATGATGAAGTTTTCGGTGATTTCCAGTTGCAGGAAGCCGGGGTTGAGGCCGTTGTCCTTGAGTAGCTGCTCGATACGGCCCAGCAGGTTGGGTTGGCGCAATTGGGCGCCGGCAAGGTTGACCGACAGCGGGCCGGGACTTCTGTACAGCCGGTGCCATTCGGCCATCTGCCGGCAGGCGGTTTCCAGGACCCAGTCGCCGATTTGCAGGATCATGCCGTTTTCTTCAGCCAGCGGGATGAAGTGTTCTCGCGGCACGTCGCCAAAGGTCGGATGGCGCCAACGGATCAGGGCTTCGGCACCGACCAGGCTGTAGTCTTCGAGGCTGATTTTCGGTTGGTAGCACAGGTGCAACTCATTGCGTTCGATGGCGCGGCGCAGTTCGTGTTCCAGTGCCACGCGTTCGCTGGCCTGGGCGGTGAGGTCGCGGGTGTAGCTTTCGACACKGTTGCGGCCCTTGGCCTTGGAGCGGTACATCGCGGCGTCGGCGTTCTTGATCAGTGTGGCAACGTCGCAACCATCCTTCGGATAGAGGCTTGTGCCGATGCTGGCGCTGATGAAAAACTCGTGTTCGCCGGCCTGGAACGGCGCGGCGAAACAATTGAGCAACTTGGTGGCGATGTGGTCGGCATCGCTGGATTGTTGCAGGCCCGGCAGCAGGATAATGAATTCGTCACCGCCCAGGCGCGCTACGGTGTCGATATCGCGCAACTGCTCCTTGAGGCGTACGGCAATGCCCTTGAGCAGCAGGTCGCCGACCGGGTGGCCGAGGCTGTCGTTGATGTGCTTGAAGCGGTCGAGGTCGAGGAACAGCACAGCGCCCTGGCCACCGTTTTCCTGCTGGCTGTTGAGCGCAGTCAGCAAGCGGCTTTCGAATAGTGTGCGGTTTGGCAGGCCGGTCAGCGGGTCGTGGTGTGCCTGGTAGTCGAGTTTGGCCTGGGCATGCTTGAGGCTGGAAATGTCGGCGAACACCGCGACAAAGTGGGTGATGAACTTGTCGCGGTTGCGCACGGCACTGATGGTCAGCCAGCTCGGGTACAGCTCGCCATTCTTGCGCCGATTGGAAATCTCGCCTTGCCAATGACCTTCGGCGGTCAATTGATGCCACATGGCCGCGTAGAATGCGCTGTCATGCAGGCCCGAGGCGAGCAGGCGCGGCGTGTGGCCCAGCGC
>NZ_JBGCUL010000553.1:0-3041 GCF_054177685.1 Pseudomonas sp. P5_A2_2 | reverse complement strand
GCGGCGTTGGGGGAGGGCGTCAGTGGCTGGTTGCCGGGGGACGAGGTGTACGCCATGGCCACCGGTATTGGCGGTATTCAAGGTTCGTTGGCCGAATACGCGACGGTCGATGCGCGACTGTTGGCTCGCAAGCCGCACAATTTGAGCATGCGCGAGGCTGCCGGATTGCCGCTGGTGCTGATTACGGCTTGGGAAGGCCTGGTGGACCGGGCGCGCGTTCGATCCGGGCAGACGGTATTGATTCATGGCGGCGCCGGTGGCGTCGGCCATGTCGCCGTGCAAATCGCCCGCGCTTTTGGCGCCAAGGTTTTTGCCACGGGCTCGGCCGGGCAACAATCGATCATCGAAGGGTTCGGCGCGACGTTTATCGATTACCGCAAGTCTTCGGTTGAAGACTATGTGGCTGAGCATACGGCCGGTGAGGGCTTCGACATTGTCTATGACACAGTGGGGGGTGAAACGCTGGATGCGTCATTCAAGGCGGCACGGATGTATCACGGTCATGTGCTTAGTTGCCTGGGGTGGGGGCAGCACAGCCTGGCACCGCTTTCCTTTCGCGGGGCGACTTACTCCGGTGTCTTCACTTTACTGCCGCTCCTGACCGGCAAGGGGCGTGAGCATCACGGCGAGATTCTGCACGAGGCGGCGCAGTTGATTGAAGCTGGCAAGATCTTGCCATTGCTTGACCCGCACTCGTTCACGCTGGAATCGGCAGAAGCCGCCCATGTACTGCTCTTGTCAGGAGCGGCAAAGGGGCGGTTGGTGGTCGAGATTTAACTCAGGGCCTCGAGTACGAAGTCCAGTCGATCCTGGCCGAAGTGCAACTGGTTATCGACAAACATGCTTGGTACGCCGAATACGCCGCGCTGCACCGCTTTCTCTGTGTTGTCCTTGAGCGTTGCCTTGACTGTTTCGTCGGCGGTCAGTGCCAGCACCTCATTGGGATCGAAACCGTTGTCGCTCAGCACCGCGGCCACGGTTGCCGGGTCATTGAGGTTGCGGCCATCGACCCACAGGGCGTTGAACAGGCAGTCAATGAAGGCGACAAAACGCTCGGGATGGTGCAACTGAATGCCGGTCACTGCACGCATCAGCATCAGGGTGTTGATCGGGAAATGCGGATTGAACTTCAGTGGCACTCCGTAGCGCCGGGCGTAACGGTCGAGGTCCTGAATCATGTGGCGGCCCTTGGCCGGAATGGTCGCCGGGGAGGCGTTGCCGGTGGCCTTGAACACACCGCCGAGCAGGATCGGGATGTAGATCAGTTGGCTGTCGGTTTGCTCACAGATTGCCGGTAGCTGGGTATACGCCAGGTAAGTGGTGGGGCTGCCCAGGTCAAAAAGGAATTCCACGGTTTTGCTCATGGTCGGTGCGCTCTGCTTATTGTTGTAGGGGAGGGCTTACCAGCGTTCGCTCCAGGGGCGAAGGTCCAGCTCGAAGGTCCAGGCATCGCGGGGCTGGCTGTGCAGGTACCAGTAATTTTCGGCGATATGCTCGGGATCGAGGATGCCATCCTGATCTTTGGTGGCATATTTTTCCGGGAAGCTTTCACGGATGAAGTCGGTATCGATGGCGCCGTCGACGACGACATGGGCAACGTGAATATTCATGGGGCCGAGCTCTCGGGCCATGCTTTGCGCCAGTGCACGAATGCCGTGCTTGGCACCGGCAAATGCGGCGAACCCGGCTGCGCCACGCAGGCCTGCAGTGGCACCGGTGAACAGGATTGTGCCCCGCTGGCGCTTGGCCATGCGTATGGCCACTTCCCGGGCGTTGAGAAACCCCGAGAAACAGGCCATTTCCCAGATCTTGAAATACTTGCGGGCGGTTTCTTCGAGAATGCTGCACGGCACATTGGCGCCGATGTTGAACACGAATGCCTCGATGGGGCCGATCTCGCTTTCGATCTGCTCGACCAGTGCCACCACATCGTCTTCCTTGCGGGCATCGCAGGCAAAACCGTGTGCCTCGCCACCATCGGCCTTGATGGCATCCACCAGTGGCTGGAGCTTGTCCGCACTACGGCGGGTGACGCAGGCGACAAAACCCTCCTGGGCAAAACGCTTGGCAATGGCGCCGCCCGTGACATCACCTGCACCGACGACCAGTACGACCTTCTTGTTATTCATGGGTAGATCCCTTTTGGTAAACGATCGTTAACTAAACGAACGTTATGCTATGATTCGACAGGCGTCAAGGTGAGCAATTCAAGGGGAAGAGCGATGCGTTATTCGGCCAGTCACAAGCTGGAAACCAGGCAAAGGCTGCTGGAAAGCAGTGCGGTATCGGCCAAGAAGTCCGGATTTTCGACGGTGGGCGTGGACGGCTTGATGAAGGCGATTGGCTTGAGTGGCGGTGCTTTCTACAGCCACTTCTCGTCGAAAGACGAGTTGTTCGCAACCATTGTTGAACGTGAGTTGGGTCAAAGTCTGGCGCGACTGGGGGAAGGGCAGGACCGTGACAAGCTTGAGCGCTGCTTGAAACAGTACCTGAGCATGTCTCACGTCGAGAATCCGGAAACCGGTTGTGCATTACCGGCATTGGGGGCGGAAATTGCCCGTTCCGACCTGACAGTCCGTCAACAGGCAGAGCACTGGATTTGTCGGCTTCAGGAAAGCTGGGCGGGTGTTTTGCAAAGCGACAGCCAGGCGTGGGCTATTCTGTCGCAATGTATTGGCGCGCTGGTCGTAGCGCGTATGTTGGCTAGCCCGGATATCCAGCGCACAGTGCTGAAGTCCAGCTACGAGGAAATTGGCCGTCAGATCGCAAGTCCGAGAACCTGACGCGACGGCCCTGCCTATTTGCAGATGACAATCATGCTGCGGCTGGTATAACCCGCAGGGTTGAGGCCAAACGGATAATCGCCGGGCTCTTCCACGGCATCTCCCGACTTGGCTATGACCTTGTAACCCTTGGGTGCGCAGGAGTTGGCGGCGCTGGCGTAGCACTTGTCCCAGGATGAAGACAGTCCGGAACAGTTGATGTGTAGCCCTTTCCTACCGTGCTTGATCTGTGTTTCCGAGGTCGCTGCGCAGCCCGCA
>NZ_JBGCUL010000552.1:0-3046 GCF_054177685.1 Pseudomonas sp. P5_A2_2 | reverse complement strand
GAACCATGGCCATGACCGAGCCGTCGGCGGGCTCGGGGTTGGCAGACCTGACGACCAGCGCGACCAGGACTGAAGAGGGTCGTTACCTGATTACTGGCAACAAGATCTTCATTTCTGGCGGTGATCACAACCTTAGCGAAAATATTGTTCACCTCGTCCTGGCAAGGATCAAAGGCGCGCCCAAGGGCATCAAGGGCGTATCCCTGTTCATTGTTCCCAAGTATCTGGTCGATGAAACAGGTGCGGTCGGCAGCCGCAATGATGTGAGCCTGGCTGGCTTGTTCCACAAGATGGGTGGGCGCGGGCAAACCTCCTGTGCGATCAACTTCGGTGAACAGGGCGGCTCGATCGGCTACCTGGTAGGTGAGGAGAATCAGGGTATTCGCTACATGTTCCACATGATGAATGAGGCACGCATCATGGTCGGAACTAGCGCCGCACTCACAGCTTTGAGCGGTTATCAGTACTCCCTCGACTACGCGAAGGAGCGGCGACAGGGGCGTTTACCTTCGTCCAGGGATCCGCTCTCTGCGCCCGTGCGGATCATTGAGCATGCGGATGTGCGACGCATGCTGTTGGCACAGAAGGCCTATGCCGAAGGTGCCTACAGCCTGTGTCTGTTCGGTGCACAACTGGCTGACGACGTGCGCACTGCTCCTGACGAGGCCGAGCGCAGAAGCGCAAAGGTACTACTGGATTTCCTGACGCCGATCATCAAGTCCTGGCCATCCGAATACGGCCCGCGCGCCAATAGCCTGGCGATTCAGGTGTTGGGTGGGCATGGCTATACCAATGAGCATCCGGTCGAGATGTTCTACCGCGACAACCGCCTCAACTCGATCCATGAGGGCACCTATGGCGTGCAGTCGCTTGACCTGCTCGCACGCAAGGTGCCCGCCGACAATATGGCCGGATACACGAACTGTATCAGCAGGATGCGTGACGACATTGAGACGGCCACCCAGCACCCGGCATTGCAGGAGCCTGCGGCTGCGCTTCTGGCCGCCATTCAAGTGCTCGAGGAAACCACCGGTGCTGTTCTTGGCGGCATGCAGAAACTGCACATCGACTTGGCGCTGGCCAATTCGGTCAAGTACCTGGAGCTGTTTGGCAACGTGGTTGTGGCCTGGATGTGGCTCAAGCAAGGCATAGCCGCGAGCGCTGGCCTGGCCAGGGACCCGCATGAGGATGACCGGAACTTCTACCTGGGCAAGTTGCAAGCCCTCAAATACTTCTACGCCTACGAACTGCCAGAGATACAGGTCTGGAAACAGATTCTGTGCGACTTCGAAGATGCCTTCTACATGGCCCGAGAAGAGTGGTTTTGATGGCTGTGGCGTACCTGGTTTGTCCGTTGAATAACCGTATCAATCGCAGAGGTTTCATATGAGTCAGCAAAGTATCGATTTCACTGGGCGTGTCGCCATCGTCACCGGAGCCGGAAACGGACTCGGACGCTCCCATGCGCTGGCATTGGCCAGGCGCGGTGCCAAGGTGGTGGTGAATGATCTGGGAGGCGCCCGTGACGGCGCGGGTAACTCGTTGCAGGCTGCAGACGAGGTGGTTGCGCAAATTCATGCAATGGGCGGAGAAGCCATTGCCAATGGCGCCAACGTTGCCAACTTTTCTGAAGTCGAGGCGATGGTCGCGCAGGTCATGGAGCGTTGGGGGCGGGTCGATATTCTGCTCAACAACGCCGGAATACTTCGCGATAAAAGCTTCTCCAGGATGGACCTGGCCGACTTCAGGCTGGTGATGGACGTGCACCTGATGGGCTCGGTCAACTGCACCAAGGCCGTCTGGGACATCATGCGGGCGCAGAACTATGGGCGAATTGTCATGACCACCTCCTCTTCCGGTCTCTACGGCAATTTCGGTCAGTCGAATTACGGTGCGGCCAAGATGGCGGTTGTAGGGCTCATGAATACCCTGGCGCTGGAGGGACAGAAACACGATATCCGGGTCAATGCGCTGGCCCCCACTGCCGCCACCCGCATGACCGAAGATCTATTGGACAAGACGGTATTTGAACTCTTGACCCCTGAGTCGGTTACCGCAGGCGCGCTAATGCTGTGCCACGAGGGTGCACCGCAGCGCACGATCCTCTGTGCCGGTGCAGGTGGCTATGCCACTACGCGGATTTTCGAGACCAATGGCGTGTTCCTTCCACCTGCCTTGCAGACCCCTGAGAGTGTGCTGGCGACCTGGGACGCTATCTGTGACACCACAGATCAATGCGCCCTGGAGGCGGGCTTCAAGCAGACAGAGAAGTTCCTGTCCAAGGCTGCCRCCAGCTTCGGCAATCAATGAGATCGCACGCCTGAGCGGCGCATCCAATTCAATTTCTGCGCTTGTCCGGTTGACGGACGGGCGCGTTTTTCTCGGAGGCAGTATGCAGGATCTATTCAGTTTGCAAGGTCGGGTGGCGCTGGTCACCGGTGGGGCGCGAGGGATTGGCGCGATGATCGCGCGGGCGTACCTGCAATGCGGGGTCAAGGTGTACATTTCATCGCGAAATCAGGATGAGCTGGCGAATTTTACCAACGCTGTTGCAAGCCTTGGCGAGTGCGTTGCGATCCGTGCTGACCTCTCCAGCCTGGAGGGCATCGAGTTTTTGGTCGATGAGATTGGCAAGCGTGAGTCCGGCCTGGACATCCTGGTTAACAATGCCGGCGCTACCTGGGGCGCGGAGTTTTCCGTGTATCCAGAGGCGGGTTGGGACAAGGTTGTGGATCTGAATCTGAAGTCACCGTTCTTTTTGACGCAGCGTCTGCTCGGGCTGCTCAAAACTGCGGCTAAAGCAGAGACTCCGTCCCGGGTGATCAATATTGCCTCGGTCAACGGCCTGGTAAATCCCGGAGTCGATAATTATGCGTACTCTGCCAGCAAGGCCGGCCTGATTCACCTGACCCGGCATCTTGCGGTTGATCTGGCTCCCGCAAATATCAATGTAAACGCAATCGCGCCCGGCTTTTTTCACACGAAAATGACGGCTTACGCGGTTGAGCAAGATGCAGGTTCCATCATGGCCATGGTCCCGAGGGGG
>NZ_JBGCUL010000009.1:0-38828 GCF_054177685.1 Pseudomonas sp. P5_A2_2 | reverse complement strand
GACGACAGTAAAGGCAACGTCAACAACGGCAGCGTCTGGCGTCGCGCGAACACCCGCGTGAGCAACACCGAGACCACCACCAACCAGACCGACCTGTTTGGTGATGTCTATATCGCCGGGTTCAAGAACAGCTTCGCCACCGGTGTCGAATACACCCACGAGGAAAGTGAAAAATCCTCGTACAACGTCAACACGGACACCACCCCGGGAACGGCAGCGGTAACCACCAACTGCTCGCCGGCACTGATCGGCGCGCCAAGCGGCTTCAACTGCACCTCGCTGTCCAACCCGAACCAGAATGATCCGTGGAACGGCGCCATCTCGCGCAACTACGCCGGCACCAACACCAAGGCCGACACCTACGCGCTGTACGTGTTCGACACCCTGACGTTGTCCGAGCAGTGGCTGGTGAACATGGGCCTGCGGTATGACCATTTCAATACCCAGTACCGCACCTTTGACGGTTCCGGCGCCACCGTCGTGACCAAAGGCACYGCCGCCAAAGGCAAGGACACCAGCGAATTCGTCACTGGCCAGTTCGGCGTGGTCTACAAGCCAGYGGAAAACGGCAGCATCTATGCCTCCTACGCAACATCCGCCACCCCACCGGGCAACACTCTGGGTGAAGGCATGGACGGTAACCCGCTGGGCGGCACCACCGATCGCAACGGCAACCTGCTGAGCAGCGACATGGAGCCGGAAACCACCAAGAACTACGAAATCGGTACCAAGTGGGATCT
This sequence comes from Pseudomonas sp. P5_A2_2, assembly GCF_054177685.1. NCBI lineage: Bacteria > Pseudomonadati > Pseudomonadota > Gammaproteobacteria > Pseudomonadales > Pseudomonadaceae > Pseudomonas > Pseudomonas sp. P5_A2_2. Next base: position 38,088 of record NZ_JBGCUL010000009.1, on the reverse strand, counting down.
GCTGAACGATCGCCTGTCGTTGACCGCCGATATCTTCCGCACCGAGAAAGACAACGCTCGTGTGCAGACCAACACCACCACCTTCGAAAACGTCGGTAAAACCCGCGTTCAGGGTGTCGAACTGTCGGCCAGCGGCAAGCTCACCGACAAATGGCAAGTCTTCGCCGGCTACGCCTACATGGACAGCGAGCAAGTCGATGGCGGTGACCTGCCGGCAAACAAAGCCAACGATGGCAACGAGTTGCCTAACACGCCGAAAAACAGCGCCAGCCTGTGGACGACCTATCAGGTCACGCCAAGGCTGACCATCGGTGGCGGTGCGTTCTATGTCGATGACGTGTTCGGCAGTGCAGCCAACACCACCATGGTTGATTCCTACGTTCGTTACGACGCGATGGCAGCCTACAAGCTGAGCAAAAACGTCGACCTGCAACTGAACGTGCAGAACCTGACCGACGAAACCTATTACGACAAGGCGTTCTCGACTCACTTCGCCAACCAGGCGGCCGGTCGTACCGCTTTGCTGAGCACCAACTTCCACTTCTGATTGCCACTCACACTGCAATCCCTGTGGGAGCGAGCTTGCTCGCGATGACGTCGCCACATTCAACATTTATGTTGACCGACACACCGCTATCGTCGGATCGCCGCCCGGAGCAAGCTCGCTCCCACAGGAGAGGGTGAAGGCTGAAATCAGACAAGGCCCCGTTCACCCACATGAACGGGGCCTTTGTGCGTAAAAAAGAATGCTTCTCGACAACCCCACGGCATAATGCACACCGTGATGAATCAATTTGAACGAACAAGGCGAGCGACGTGTTGAAGAAAACCCTGTTCCAGTTGCACTGGTTTTTCGGCATCAGCGCCGGGCTGGTCCTGGCCCTGATGGGCATCACCGGGGCGACGGTGTCGTTTCAGGATGAAATCCTGAGTGTGCTCAACCCTTCCGTGTTGCAGGTCGAGAAACAGGTCGCCGGTGTGCTGCCGCCCGCCGAACTGGTGGAGCACATCGAAGCCGCATCGGGCAAAAAAGTCTCGATGCTCACGGTGGAAACCGACAGCGGCAATGCCGCCAAAGTGTGGTTCACCCCACCACCGGGTGAACGCCGTGGCGAGATGCGCTACTTCGATCCGTACACCGCCGAGTTCCTGGGCGACGCCACCGGCCAGGACTTCTTCGGCCTGATGCTGCAACTGCACCGCTTCCTCGCCATGGGCGACACGGGTCGGCAAATCACCGGTGCGTGCACGTTGATTCTGGTGTTCTTCTGCCTGTCCGGCCTGTACCTGCGCTGGCCTCGCCAGTGGAAAAGCTGGCGCGCCTGGCTGACCCTGGACTGGAAGAAAAAGGGCCGCAGCTTCAACTGGGACCTGCATTCGGTGGCCGGCACCTGGTGCCTGGTGTTTTACCTCCTGGCGGCGCTGACCGGGTTGTCCTGGTCATACGAGTGGTACAACAAAGGCCTGACCCGGTTGCTCTCCGACTCACCGCAGAACGAGCGCGTTCGCGCCGGACGTGGCCCAGCGCCAAGCGGTCCGGCACCGACAGCCGATTACGCGGCGATGTGGAGCAGCATCTACAGCGCGGCCGGTCCGCAACTCAGTTCTTATAACGTGCGCATGCCGCCGGTGGCCGGCCAACCAGCGACCGTTTTCTTCCTGCTGAAAACCTCGCCTCACGACCGCGCCTTGAACCAGATCACCCTCGACCCGGCCACCGGCGTGGTCAAACGGGTTGACCGCTACAGCGACAAGAGCCTCAAGGCGCAACTACTGACCAGCATTTATGCGCTGCACGTCGGCAGTTACTTCGGCATCGTCGGTCGGATCATCCTGACCCTCACCGCGCTGAGCATGCCGCTGTTCTTCGTCACCGGCTGGTTGCTGTACCTGGATCGTCGACGCAAAAAACGCCAGATCAAGGACGCTCGCCAAGGCCTTGTACAACCGGGTAACGATGCGCCGGCATGRCTGATCGGTTTCGCCAGCCAGAGCGGGTTTGCCGARCAATTGGCCTGGCAGACCGCCGGACAATTGCAGGCCGCAGGGCTACCGGTGAAGGTGCAACCGTTGGCGGACGTCAGCGAGCAGGATTTGCGAGACTCGAGCAACGCACTGTTCGTCGTCAGCACCTTCGGTGACGGCGAAGCGCCGGACAGCGCCAGAGGTTTCGAACGCAAGGTGCTGGGCCGCACGCCAAGCCTGGAACGCCTGAACTACGCGATCCTCGGCCTCGGTGACCGGCAGTATCAACACTTCTGCGGTTTCGCCAAACGCCTGCACACCTGGCTCGGTGAACATGGCGGCAAGACCCTGTTCACGCCGGTGGAGGTCGACAGCGGTGACCCTTACGCCTTGCGTCACTGGCAACAGCAACTGGGCCTGTTGACCGGCCACACGCCCGTCGACACCTGGCAAGCGCCCAGCTATGACAACTGGACCCTGGCCCGCCGTGAACTGCTCAACCCGGACAGCAGCGGATCCCCTGTGTACTTGCTGGGCCTCAGTGCCCCGACCACCAGCAGCTGGCTGGCGGGCGACCTGGTGGAAGTATTGCCGCGCAATTGCCCATGGGCCATCGAGCATTTCCTCGACGGCCTGGGGATTCACGGTGAGACCAAGGTGCAGCTCAATGGCCTGGAGGAAACCCTCGAACAGGCCCTGGCCAGCCGCCAGTTGCCGGAGAACCGCGCCCATCTGGTCGGCCTGCACGCGCAGGCGCTGGCAGAGGCACTCGTGCCGTTGGCCATGCGCGAGTACTCCATTGCGTCGATCCCGGCCGATGGCGTGCTGGAATTGATCGTGCGTCAGGAAGTGTATGCCGACGGCAACCTCGGCGTCGGTTCCGGCTGGTTGACCGAACACGCGCCTGTAGGCAGCTCCATCAGCCTGCGCGTACGGCGCAACAGTGGTTTCCATCTGCCGTCGCAGCCGGTGCCGATGATCCTGCTGGGCAATGGCACGGGGCTGGCCGGGTTGCGCAGCCTGCTCAAGGCGCGGATTGCCGACGGTCAGCAACGTCACTGGCTGATGTTTGGCGAGCGCCATCGCGAGCACGACTACCTGTGCCGAAARGAGCTGGAAGAGTGGCTGATCAATGGTGATCTGGCGCGCCTCGACCTGGCGTTTTCCCGCGATCAGGCCGAAAAGATTTACGTACAGGATCGCCTGCGTGAATCGGCAGCCGAGCTCAAGAAGTGGCTGGCGGACGGTGCGGTGATCTACATCTGTGGCAGCCTTCAAGGCATGGCTTCGGGCGTGGACCAGGTGCTCAACGAGGTGCTGGGCGACGCCGAAGTGGAGCGCCTGATCGAACAGGGCCGCTACCGCCGAGACGTGTACTGATTCACTGAGTTCCCTGTGGGAGCGAGCTTGCTCCGGGCGGCGTTCCGACGATAGCGGAGTGTCAGGCGACATCACCGTTGAAAGTGATGACGCCATCGCGAGCAAGCTCGCTCCCACAGGGGGGGATGTGTCGGTCAAACCGGCTGCAACTTCTGCTCGAATACAGAAACCCCGTCCAGATCCCGCAACACCACGCTCAACTCCCCCGTTTGCCCATCGATATTCACCTCGCCAAAAAACTGAAACCCGGCAAACGGCGAGACGTTCTGCGCGGGCGGCGCCTTCTCGAATACCGCTTCCGGGCCAAAGGTCTTATCTAGCGGATTAGGCCCGAAACTGCCGGCATTCAAGGGCCCGGCGACGAACTCCCAGAACGGTTCGAAGTCCTGAAACGCCGCCCGATCCGGGTGGTAATGRTGGGCGGCGCAGTAGTGCACATCCGCGGTCAGGAACAGGAAATTGCGCACCTGCTGCGCCCGCAGGAAACCGAGCAGTTCGGCGATTTCCAGTTCACGCCCCTGGGCCGGGCCGGGGTCACCGTTGGCCACGGCTTCCCAGCGCGCGACACCGGGGCTGACCTCGCCGTCGGGCACGCCGAGGCCAATGGGCATGTCGGCGGCGATCACTTTCCATTGCGCGTTCGAGGCCTGCAGTTCGCGCTTGAGCCAGTCCAGTTGCTCACGACCGAGGAAGGGTTTTGCAGCGCCCAGATTGTCATCGTTGGCCCCGCGATAGCTGCGCATGTCCAGCACGAACACATCGAGCAGCGGACCGTAACCGAGCTTGCGATAGATCCGCCCGCCGCCATCGGCGCTCTGCAAACGCATCGGCGCGTATTCGAGCCAGGCCTGGCGTGCGCGGCCCACCAGGCTGTGGATATCTTTGCTCTGGTAACGCGCATCCAGCTGCTTGCCCGGCGACCAGTTGTTCACCACTTCGTGGTCGTCCCACTGCCAGATCTGCGGGACCTCGGCATTGAAACGACGGATGTTTTCGTCCATCAGGTTGTAGCGGTAATTGCCACGGTACTCATCGAGGGTCTCGGCGACTTTGCTCTTGGCCTCGGTAGTGATGTTGCGCCACACCCGTCCGCCTTCTGTGGTGAGCTGCGCCGGTATCGGGCTGTCGGCGTAAATGGTGTCGCCGCTGTGGATAAAAAAGTCCGGCAGACGCCGGCGCATCGCCTCGTAGATCCGCATACCGCCAATGTCCGGGTTGATGCCGAAACCCTGGCCGACGGTGTCGCCACTCCAGACAAAACGGAGGTCGCGCCGGGTCTGTGGCACGCTGCGCAAGTGACCGAACCAGGGCTCGCTGGCAACGCCGCTCTGGGCGTCTTCAAACTGCACACGGTAGAAAATCGCCTGGCCGGCAGGCAGCCCGGTGAGTTCGACCCGGGCGGTGAAATCGGTGCGCGCATCGGCCAGGGGCGAGACGAATCGCCGAGGGTTGGGAAACAGGCTGCGAGTGTCCCACTCCACCACCATCCGTGCGGGGCGGTCGCAGCGGCTCCAGATGATCGCCCGGTCGCCCAGCAGGTCGCCGGACTGCACACCGTCGGTGAGTTGCGGCCGATCCTTGACCGAAGCGATCACCGCCGGCGCCAGCCCTGGCAACAACAACCCGGCGCCGACCGCTTGCATCACACGACGACGCCCGAGGTTGAAATCGCTCATGGTGTTCTCCCTGAAAAAGGAAAAACTAAAGCATGGACCTATGACCCTGGCATGACACAAATCTTCCCAACACCACAGGGGCAGGTGTCAGGCTGTGACGGGCTCTACCGCCAACTCCACCACCTCCGGCCGCTTCACCAGCGCATACACCACCGCCGTCAACAGGCTCCCCGCCACAATCGCCAACAAGTAAAGCAGCGCATGGTTGATTGCATTCGGGATCGCCAGCACGAAAAACCCACCGTGGGGCGCCATCAGTTTGCAGCCGAAATACATCGACAGCGCACCGGTCAGCGCACCGCCGGCGATGCTCGCCGGAATCACCCGCAGCGGGTCTTTCGCCGCAAACGGAATCGCCCCTTCGGAGATGAAGCACAGCCCCAGCACCAGCGCCGCTTTACCGGCTTCGCGTTCGGTCTGGGCGAACTTGCGCCGCGCAATGAATGTGGCGATGCCCAGACCGATCGGCGGCACCATGCCGGCCGCCATGGTCGCCGCCATCGGCGCGTAGCTCTGCGACGCCAGCAAGCCCACCGAGAACGCATAGGCCGCCTTGTTGATCGGCCCGCCGAGGTCGACGCACATCATGCCACCCAGCAATACACCCAGCAGAATCGCGTTGGTGGTGCCCATGCTGTCGAGGAAATGCGTGAGCCCGGCAAGCATCCCGGCGACCGGTTTACCGACCACGTAGATCATCACCAGACCGGTGAACAGACTCGCCAGCAACGGAATGATCAGGATCGGCTTCAGCGCCTCAAGACTTTGCGGCAATCGCGCATAACGGTTGATCGCCTTGGCCGCATAACCGGCCAGAAAACCGGCAATGATCCCGCCGATGAAACCGGCGCCCAGGGTGCTCGCCAGCAGACCGCCGATCATCCCCGGCGCGAGGCCCGGACGGTCAGCGATGGAATAGGCGATATAGCCTGCCAGCAGCGGCACCATCAGCTTGAACGCGGTGTCGCCACCGATCTGCATCAACGCCGCCGCCAGCGTGCCCTGCTCCTTGAATGCGGTGATGCCAAATACGAACGACAAGGCGATCATCAAGCCGCCGGCCACCACCATCGGCAACATGAATGACACACCGGTCAGCAGGTGTTTATAGACACCGGTTTTCTCTGATTTGGCTGGGCCCTTGGCGCTGCTCGAAGCGCTTTCCTGCTGGCCTTCGGCCAAGGCCTTTTTCAAAGTCGCTTCAGCTTGCTTGAGAGCGATACCGGTGCCACAGCGATAGATTTTCTTGCCGGCGAAACGCTCGGTGGCGACTTCGATATCAGCCGCCAGCAGCACCACATCGGCCTCGGCGATCGCTTGCGCGCTCAATGGATTGCGCGCACCGACCGAACCCTGGGTTTCCACTTGCAGGTCATAGCCCAGGCGTTTGGCCGCTTGCTGCAAGGCCTCGGCAGCCATGAACGTGTGAGCGACACCCGTCGGGCACGCGGTGACGGCCACCAGTCGCGGCGCGTTTTTAGCCACCGTCACAGGTTCGACGACGGCTTCGTCAGCAACATAAACCTGAGCGTCCTGCGCTCCACGCCGCAACACGGCTTCCACGTCTTGCAGGGCCTGGGCCGGGGTGCTCTGGAACAGCCGCTTACCGACAAACCGCGACATGTCCACCGGCGCGCTGCTCACCAGCAGCACCCACTCGGCCGCATCGAGAGTGGCCGCCGACAGTTGTTTTTCGGGATGCGCGGCATCGGTGATTTCGACACTGGTGCTCCAGCCCTGACGCTGAGCCGCGGCATCGAGCAGCCGGGCACACAGCACACTGGTGACCATGCCGTTCGGGCAGGCCGTAACGATGGCTAATTTCATGACAAACCCTCTTATTGTTCTGTCAGGGGACGCACGCGCACACCCTGTTCGAGCTGCGCCAATTGCGCTGCATCGCCAATGCCGAAACCGATCTGGGTCACTGCCATCGCGGCAATCGCCGTGGCGGTGCGTAAGGTCTGCTCCGGCGTATCGGCACTGAGCAAACCGTGGAGCATCCCCGCCAGCAACGAATCACCCGCGCCCACCGTACTGGCGACGCTGACCTTGGGCGGAGTGGCATGCAGTGCCGAACCGACGCTGAACCAGTTCACACCCTCGGCACCATGAGAAATCACCACATGTTCGATGCCCTGGGCGTGCAAACGCTCCGCCGCTATGGACTGGGAACTGACCGACACAACCTCGCAGTCCAGCACCTCGGCCAGCTCTTCAGTGTTGGGTTTGATCAGCCAGGGTCCCGCTTTCAGCGCCGCACGCAACGCCTCGCCGCTGGTGTCGAGGGCAACGCGCAGCCCCAGGCTTTTCAAACGCAGGACCAACGCYTGCAACCACTGCGCGCTAACGCCCAGGGGCAAACTACCAGCAACCACCACCGCATCGTGACCCGGGGCAATCTGCTCCAGTCGATCAATCAAGGCCTGCTGCGCCGCCTCGCTGACCTGCGGCCCCGGCCCATTGATGTCGGTAATGCGACCGTCGCTTTCCGCCAGTTTGATGTTGCTGCGGGTTTCACCGGGAACGCGGATGAACGCATCGACAAAACCGCGTTTGGCGAACAACGCTTCGAACGCTTGCAGGTTGTCTTCGCCAAGAAAACCACTGACGGTCAACTGATGCCCAAGGTCGGCCAGCACTTGCGCCACGTTCACGCCTTTGCCGGCGGCGTGGGTGTGCATCACATCGCTGCGGTTGACCTGGCCGGCTTCAAGGCGCGGCAACTGTACGGTCAGGTCCAGCGCCGGGTTGAGGGTCAGGGTGAGAATCCGGGCCATTACAGGGCCTCCACTAATGCGCGCACTTCATTGGCGCTGCCCACGGCCAAGGCCTGTCGGGCAAGGGTTTGAGTCTGAGTGAAGCCCAGTTCGCGAATCCGCGCCTTGACTTCGGCAATGCTGCGAGCGCCGACGCTAAGTTCGTCCACGCCGAGGCCGACCAGCACCGGCACCGCCAGCGGGTCAGCCGCCAGCTCGCCGCACACACCGACCCATTTGCCGTGGGCATGGGCCGCGCGCACGGTGATGTCGATCAGTTGCAGCACCGCCGGATGCAAGCCATCGGCCTGGGCCGACAGCGTCGGATGGCCACGGTCGATGGCCAGGGTGTATTGGGTCAGGTCGTTGGTACCGACGCTGAAAAAGTCGACCTCTTTGGCCAGCACCGGCGCCAGCAACGCCGCCGACGGCACTTCGATCATAATCCCCAGTTGCAGGTCGGCAACCGGAATTTCCCGGCGCAAACGTTCGGTCATGTCACGGGCCTGACGCCACTCGTCGACGCTGCCCACCATCGGGAACATGATCCGCAGCGGCCGGTTGTCGGCCGCCCGCAGCAAGGCGCGCAATTGCGCTTCCATGACCTGCGGGCGCTGCAAGGTCAGGCGTATGCCGCGCACGCCGAGGAAGGGGTTTTCTTCCTTCGCAATCGGCCAGTACGGCAGCGGTTTGTCGCCACCGACATCGAGGGTACGCACCACCAGCGGTCGCCCGGCCAGACCGTCGAGAACGCGACGGTACTCGACTTCCTGGGTCGCTTCGTCGGGCGCTTGCGAGTGGGCCATGAAGATCAGTTCGGTGCGCAACAGGCCAATGCCTTCGGCGCCCTGCTCCACCGCGCCGGTCACGCCAGCGCTTTCACCAATGTTGGCGAACACTTCGACGGCGTGGCCATCGGTGGTCAGCGCGGGTTGATGGCGCCGTTCAGCAGCCGCCTTCAAGCGCTGCTCGCGGGTATCGCGTTCGGCGGTTGCGCGCTGCAAGGTCGCCGCGTCAGCGTCCACATGCAGACGACCACGCTGGCCATCGAGCAGCAATGGCGTGCCCGGTGCCAGCAGCAAAACGCCAGGGCCGGCGCCGACCAGTGCCGGAATACCCAGGGCCCGGGCGACAATCGCACTGTGCGCCGTAGCACCACCCCGGGCGGTGAGAATCCCGGCCACGCGAGCGGGGTCGAGACGCGCGACGTCGGACGGGCCGACTTCGTCCATCACCAGAATGTATGGTTGATCCGGTTCGCTTGGGGTTTCGATGCCACAGAGTTGCATCAGTACCCGACGCCCGATGTCGCGCAAGTCGGCTGCGCGCTCGGCGAGCAAGGCATCCTGCAACGCTTCCTGCTGCCGGGCCGCCGCTTCAATTACGGCCATCCACGCCGCCTCGGCGCTTTCGCCCTGCTTGAGGCGCGCATCGACCTCATCAGTCAGTTCCGGGTCGTCGAGCATCTCCTGGTGAGTGATGAAGATTTCGCGAATGGCCTTGCTTTTGCTGCGCTCGATCAAGCCCTGAATGTCACGGCGCACCTGCGCCAGTGCCTGCTGGAGGCGCTCACGCTCGATGCCGGCGGACTCGCCGCGCAACGGGTAATCGATGGTTTGCAGCACTTGAATATGCGCCGGGCCGATGGCGATCCCCGGCGCGGCGGCAATTGCCTGAACCACACTGCCTGACACCGGGGCGAGGACCACTTCGGCCATCTCGGCAACGACTTCGCGTGCCTGGCTTACTGGCGGCAGCGGTTCGACTTCCTCACCGAGGCCCTCTTCGATGGCCGCCAACAGGGCCGGCAACGCGTCAGCCGCGATGCCCGGTTCGGCAATGATTTCCAGAACCTGCCCCCGACGGGCGCCGAGGCTGAGCAACTTGCTCAAACTCTTTACCGACACCGCGCTGTCGTGACCATCGACAATGCGCACGCGGATGTCACCTTCAAAACTCTTTGCCAGTTGCGCGAGGATTTTCGCCGGCCGCGCATGCAAACCGTGGGCATTGGCCAACACAATACGCGCACTGGGCCAGTCGGCGGGCACTTCACCACCGAGCACTTCGAGGACTTTGCGGCTGCTGGTGGCGCGCCCCAATTCATGGCCACGCCCTTCGATCAACAACGCGCACAGGCGTTCGAGCAGCGCTTGATGGGCCTCACCGAGGCTGGCCAGGCAGAACAGTCCATTGAGTGGCTGGCCGAGATAGCGCAGCGGTTTGTCCGGGGTGACGAAGGCCAGTCCCGGGCGCTTCACCGTTTGCTCGCTGTGCAGCCACCACAGACCATCGCCCAGGGGCAGCGCTTCAACCTGCTGCAGCACGGCGGAGAAACCGTTGCTCACGCAGTCGGCCTGCCGCAGCAGACGAGCGCCGCGCCAGACCAGCTCTTCGAAATCTTCGGCCGCCACACCGAGGCCGATCATCTGCGCATCCAGCGCCAGCTCCTGTGGCGCGCCTTGCAGCAACTTCAGCAATGCTTCGGCGGAACCGGCGCGACGCAGGGCCTGGCCCAGATCAGTCTCGCCGAGGGCGCGGGTCAGCAATTGCAACAGGCGCAGATGTTCATCGGATTTGGCAGCGATTCCGATCGCCAGGTAAACGATATGACCATCGCCCCAGTCCACACCTTCAGGGAACTGCATCAGGCGCACACCGGTGGTGAACACCAGGTCGCGGGTTTCGGGTGTACCGTGGGGGATCGCAATACCTTGACCAAGAAAGGTCGAGCCCTGGGCTTCCCGCGCCTGCAATCCGGCGAGATAACCCTCGGTAACCAGGCCGTCGGCGACCAGATGCCGGGCCAGCAGTTGCAGCGCTGCGGATTTATCCACAGCCGACTGGCCCATGGATATCTGCTCTACAGTGAGCTCGAGCATGCTTTCTCCTTTTTGGCGCCTTGGGGCGCCAGGTATTGTTTTGAATGAGCCAGCTTAGGCGCTTGTTCGTCACTTTTGGCGGTTTCGCGGCAGAACCGGCCAAAGGCACCTATTAACGTAGAAAATACGCTTGCTGAATCGTTTAATCTAGAATGAATGGCACGTTACTCGATAATGTCCCATCCTTGAAGCCCAACTTGTCGGATGCGTTACGACAATGGTCGCCTGCCTGAATCGGTTAGGATTGACGAAAATGTCGAGGCAACCTCGAAAAAACAAGGAAACAGCGGGTTGAAACTCAGTGATATCGCCCAGTTGGCCGGTGTGTCCGTCACCACCGCCAGCTATGTCATCAATGGCAAGGCCGAACAACAACGCATCAGCAGCGCTACCGTCGAACGCGTGCGCGCGGTCGTCGAACTGCATGGCTTCACGCCTAACCCACAGGCCGCCGGTTTGCGCAGCCGACACACCCGCACATTGGGGTTCATTCTGCCGGATCTGGAAAACCCCAGTTACGCGCGAATCGCCAAATTGCTGGAGCAAGGCGCGCGGGCCCGGGGTTATCAGTTGCTGATCGCCAGCTCCGACGATGCACCGGACAGCGAACGGCAATTGCTGCAACTGTTCCGCGCCCGGCGCTGCGACGCACTGATCGTTGCCAGCTGCCTGCCGGCCGGCGACGACAGCTATCGCCAATTGCAGGCCAAGGGCATTCCGATCATCGCCATCGACCGGGTCATGGAACCCGAGCACTTCTGCTCGGTGATCAGCGACGATCGTGAGGCCAGCCTGCAACTGACCCGCAGCCTGCTGGAGCCGCTGCCCAGGCAGATCGCACTGATCGGCGCCCGCCCGGAGCTGAGCATCAGCCGGGAACGTGCCGCGGGCTTCAAAGAGGCCCTCACCGGATTCGACTGCGAGGTGCTGATCGAAGAAGGCGAGTCCTTCAGCCGCGAGTGCGGCAAACAATTGATGGAAGAGCTGCTGCAGCGCCTGGGCCATTTGCCCGAGGCCCTGGTGACCACATCCTACGTGCTGCTTCAGGGTGTGTTCGATGCGCTGCACGACTTCCCGCTGAAAAACCGTCCGCTGCGCCTCGGCACATTCGGTGACACCCAGTTGCTGGACTTCCTGCCGCTGCCGGTCAACGCCATGGCCCAGCAACACCAGTTGATCGCCGACAAGGCCCTTGCACTGGCCCTGGCGGCCATCGAACAGTCGGATTACCGGCCCGGCGTGCAAGCCATCGCGCGCACGTTCAAGCAGCGTATTCGCCAGGACTGAACCGTGGAGCTGATCGACACCCACACCCACCTGGATTTTCCGGACTTCGACGCCGACCGCCAGGCGCTGCTGGCCGAAAGCCGCGCCCTCGGGGTGCGGCGAATGGTGGTGCTGGGGGTTTATCAGGCCAATTGGCAGCGGGTCTGGGAGTTGGTGCAGAGTGATCCCGATCTGCACGCCGCGTTCGGATTGCACCCGGTGTACCTGGATGATCATCGACCGCAACACCTGAGCGAACTCGGTGACTGGCTGACTCGATTGGCCGGCCATCGGCAACTGTGTGCGGTAGGCGAGATCGGCCTGGACTACTTCATCGAAACCCTGGACCGCGACCGCCAGCAGGCGTTGTTCGAGGCGCAATTACAACTGGCGGTGGATTTCAATCTTCCGGCATTGATCCATGTGCGGCGCAGCCATGCGGCGGTGATTGCCACGCTCAAACGGTTTCGTTTGAAACGGGCCGGCATCATCCACGCCTTCGCCGGCAGCCAGGAAGAAGCGCGGGAATACATCAAGCTCGGTTTCAAGCTCGGCCTTGGTGGCGCCCCGACCTGGCCGCAGGCGCAGCGCATGCACCGAGTGCTCGGCGCACTGCCACTGGATTCGGTGGTGCTGGAAACCGACTCGCCGGACATGGCCCCTGCCATGTTCCCCGGCCAGCGCAACAGTCCGGCACACTTGCCGGCGATCTGCACGGCACTGGCGCAATGGATGGCAATCAGCCCGGAACGACTGGCGGCTGCCAGCACCGCCAACAGCTGCGAAGTGTTCGGCTGGTAATCAGTCGACGTGAGCCCTGGCGGCCTCCAGGATCAGCGTCAAGTGCTGGCGCCGGCGGAAATAACGGACCACCGCGAAGTACACGAATATGACGATCAGCGAAGCATTCAGCTGTTCGATGACGCTGAGCATCCCCAACCACTCCATCACCAACGCCACCAGCAAGGTGATGCAGACCATCATCCGCAGACTGGCGCGCAACAGCGAAAAAGAGTCGAGGGACTTGAAGCGCCTGATCTGCTCCGGACAACATAACTGAAGGTGTTTCTGGCAGTGGGCACAGGCAAACGCTTCATTGATCGCGATGGCGTTGAGCTGCCAGGGTTGAAGCAGCAATGTGCGCTGACAATGCGCACAGCGTCCMTGGACTCCTGATATTGCAACAGACATAACCAAGTTCCTCCATGAAGTAAGCCGCGTAACTCTTCCTTGATTGACATCCAAAATCCAGCGCACGGAAAGAATCAGGAGGACTCTCACCGGGAAAAGGAAAAAGTATTACGAAACCTTCCCACAGTACATCAAACCTGTGGGAGCGAGGAGACTTTCAAACCCTGAATGCACTGATCAACTGTTTCAACTCCATGACCTGGGCCGACAACGCCCGGCTGGCATCTTCGGTCTGATGTGCACCTTCAGCGGTACGCTCGCCGGCGCGATTGATCTCGACGATGTTCTGGTCGATGTCGTGAGCCACGGCGGTTTGCTGCTCCACGGCGGCGGCAATCTGCTGGTTCTGGTCGACGATCATGCCAACCGCGCCCAGGATGTTTTCCAGCGCCCGCTGGACCTTCTCCGACTGCCCCACCGTGCCGTTGGCCATTTCATGGCTGGTGCCCATGGCCTTGACCGCCGCGCCGACTCCGCCATGAAGCCTGGCAATCATCTGCTCGATTTCTTCGGTCGATTGCTGGGTTCGTTTGGCCAGGGTCCGGACTTCATCGGCTACCACGGCGAAACCACGGCCCTGCTCACCGGCCCGTGCGGCCTCGATGGCGGCATTGAGCGCCAGCAGATTGGTCTGCTCGGCGATGCTCTTGATCACTTCGAGCACGCGGCTGATGGACTGGCTGTCGCTGGCCAGTTGATTGATCACCAGCACCGACTGATCGATCTCGCTGGCCAGCGCGGCAATACTGCCTTGCTGCGACTCCACCAAGCCGCGACCACTGATGGTCTCATCGTTGACACTGTGGGCACTGCTCACCGCCGCCGCGGCACTGCGCGCCACCTCCTGGGAAGTGGCCGACATCTGGTTCATGGCCGTGGCCACTTGTTCGATTTGCGTGCGCTGCCCGGCGACGGCCTGGTTGCTTTGCGCGGAAACGTTTTCCACTTGCCCGGCCTGACGCTCGACTTCGCTGACGGTCTGCCCCACCCGCTCGATCAGGTCATGGATCTTCTTCACGGTGCCGTTGAACACCTCACCCAGCTCCCCCAGCTCATCGCGGCTGTGGGCGCTGAAGGTCACGGTCATGTCGCCGGCCGCCACCTTGTCCATCACCGCTCCGAGGCGCTTGAGCGTGGTACGGGTCGAGGCATAGAACGCGCCGTAGAGATAAAAGATCAGCACAAATACGACTGACAGCGCCACGGCCTGCAAAACCATGTGCGTGCGGTTCTGTTCCAGGCGTTGCTGCAACTGCGGGCCCAGATACTTCAGGGTTGCTTCGTTGAGTTGGTAGGTCTGGTCCATAAGGGCGCTGACCTGATCGTAAAAGCCCTGCCACGGCGCATCGAGGGTGTCGGCCATGACCACTTGTTCTTCGAACAGCTCGCTGGCTTTTTTCAGCGACGCCCGGCTGACCTCGGCCTGCGCAGCCAAAGTCTCGCGCGCAGCCTTGCTGGAACCCAGGGCATCCTGCAACTTCAGACCATATTCGCTCTGGAGTTTTTCAATCTGCGCCAGCAACTCATCGAAACGGGTACTCGAAGCCGAGTTGATAAAACCCTGCCCCAACGAATAGGACCCCATTGCCCGACCTTCCCCCAGGATCTGGGTGACACGTGGCGTTACGAGGGTGACGAGCTCGCTCAACTGGCGCATGTCGCTCTGGTTGTCGCGACTGAGGCCGGACTGGCTGGTGATGAGCTGGCTGAAAATCTGCGCGCTGCCGACCAGTTTGCCAATCAGGGCACTTTTGCTTTGCAGGGAGTTTTCCGTTTGCTGGGCCTTGAACGCGGCGATCATTTCATCGCGTTTGCCATCAAACACCGCGACCTGTTCCGGGTCGCTGGTCATCGCCGTCAGCCCTTGCAGGCGAGTCAGAATATTCTGCTCAAGGGTGCTGATTTTCGATTCGACATTGCCGGCCTTGCCGGACTGGCCGAGGCTGACATTGATCTGCACCAGGTTGTTCAGGGTTTCCAGATCGCGCCGCAGCGTCAGGCTACTGCCCAACAGGTCGAGACTTTGCAGTTCGATGCGCGTGCCCTGGAATTCTCGGTAGGAGTCACGTACCAGATAGAAGTTGGTCACCAGCATCGGCACCAGGAACAGTACGCTGATCAGGCTGAACTTCATGCCGAAGCTCAGGCGGTTCATCAGTGCGACAGCGGGATAGAGCAAGCTCTTCACTGGATGTCTCCCTTCAATTTCTTATTTTTTTTATTGGCGGGCGCAGACAGAAAGCAGATAGCCACTATTCGGCGCTATCTCTGTATAACTTAAATCGACAGGGGGTTTTGTAACTTAAGGTTAACGACAGGGCGAAGCACTTCGGACAAGTGATCGCCCTATGGCGAGGGGGTTTGCTCTGATTTCTGACGACAGCGCTAAGGCAAAACCGTCCACAACGCAAATCCGGCATACCAGAGCACCGCGGCACGCAGCAGCAGTTCCCAGATGCGGTCCAGGTTGTTGATACCTTCTGCGCCAGCCACCGGCGCCGGAATTTCACCGGCCACCAGCCCGACTTTCACGATCAATTGCGTGGCGCTGATGTTCCAGTTCAGTAGCTCATGCAGCATGACCCGGCTGACCGCGACAAAATTGCCGACCAATGCCAGGCTCGCCGCCAGCAGACGCACCGGCACCCAGTCGAAGGCGTGACGCAATTGCCCGGCGCGTTCGACCACCGCCGGGTTTTTCCCGTGTTCTTCGGCCAGCGCCAGCAACCGATAGCTCAGCGCCGCGACCGGCCCCAGCAGGAAGTACCAGAAAATCACCGCGAAAAAACTATGGTAGGCCTCCCACAGCAAATGCCCTTCGACCTGTTCCAGCAGTTGCTCGCCACTGTCGGCGCAAATGTCCAGATCGCGGTTGGCGACATGGGCCGCTGCTTGCAGGTCCTCCCGACGCCAGGCATCGCGGAACGGCCCGAGATCGCCCAGCAGATCACCGCGCCCCAGGCTGTAAATCACCACCAGCAAATGAATCGGCAACGCCAGCAACCCGTAGGCCACCGGCTCGATGACGACCAACAGCAAACCCAGCAACGCCACCGGCAACAAAACCAGTACCGACAACACCAGCCAGGGTCGGCCAGAAAGTCGCGGGCTGGCCTCAAGCTTGTTCAGCTCCTGTGTCCAGCCCCTGTCACGCTGAACCCGATGACGCAAGGCCGAGAACTTCTCGATCCACACCGCCAACAGCAACACCAGAAAACTCATCGTCCTTCCTCTTGTGCCAGGGCGGCACGATAGCGTGCCCAGTCGAACGCCGGCCCTGGATCGGTTTTGCGCCCCGGTGCAATGTCGCTGTGCCCGCAGATGCGCTCTGTGGTGATTGCCGTGAACGCCTGCTGCAACTGGCGGGTCAGGGCTGTCAACGCGCTGTATTGCGCGTCGGTGAACGGCAGATCATCCGTGCCTTCCAGTTCGATGCCCACGGAAAAATCGTTACAGGTTTCCCGTCCCTCGAAGCTCGAAACACCCGCATGCCACGCACGCTCAAGGCATGAAACGAACTGGGTGACGGTACCGTCACGCTCGATCAGAAAGTGCGCGGACACCCGCAAATCCGCGATCCCTTCAAAATAGGGATGTTCGGTGACATCCAGACGATTCTGGAAAAACTCCTGCACCTTGCCGGTGGCGAACTGCGCCGGTGGCAGGCTGATGTTGTGGATCACCAGCAGGGAAATTTCGCCTGTGGGGCGCGCATTGAAGTTGGGTGAGGGGCAGACATGCACACCCTGAATCCAACCGCTCGCGGGGTCCAACTGCATACCGATTCCTTCGACGTCGACTGTGTTGGCACAGTATGCCGCGATAATCCCCTGGGGCGCGATCACTTGCCGCGATTGAAGCGCTGGAGATTGCCGAACTCAAACAGGCGTTTGCTCGGCATCGACGGCCAACGCCGACTACGACAGGGATTCGACCAAATGCAGGCGCCAGCACCAATGTAACGCGCTGATGCCTTGGGTTGGTCGCTGCCATGGCCCTATAATCGAGCCACTTTGTTTGTGGAGTCCGTTATGCCGAATCTACGTCTCGCCGATCTGACCGCCGAAATCGAAGCCAACGTGCGCCGTGCGTTGCGTGAAGACATCGGCAGCGGCGACATCACCGCACAGTTGATCCCGGCCGAACGCCTGGCCAAAGCCACCATCATTACCCGCGACGCGGCCGTCATCAGCGGCACCGCCTGGGTGGATGCCGTGTTMCTGCAACTGGACCCACGGGTGGCGGTGCACTGGCAGGTTGCCGACGGTGAACGGGTGACGCCCAATCAGGTGCTGTTCCACCTCGAAGGCCCTGCGCGCTCACTGCTGACCGGCGAACGCAGCGCCCTGAACTTCCTGCAATTGCTCTCCGGCGTGGCGACCCGCGCGCAGTACCTGGCGGACTTCGTGGCCGAGACTCAGGTCAAGCTGCTCGACACCCGCAAAACACTGCCGGGGCTGCGCCTGGCGCAAAAGTACGCCGTGACCTGCGGCGGTTGCCATAACCACCGCATCGGCCTGTATGACGCCTTCCTGATCAAGGAAAACCACATCGCCGCCAGTGGCGGCATCGCGCAGGCCATCGCCGCCGCGCACAAGATCGCTCCGGGAAAACCGGTCGAGATTGAAGTGGAAAGCCTGGATGAACTGAAAGAAGCGCTGACGGCCGGTGCCGACATCATCATGCTCGACGAACTGAGCCTGGACGACATGCGCGAAGCCGTGCGCCTGAATGCCGGCAAGGCCAAACTGGAGGCCAGCGGCGGGATCAACGAAAGTACGTTGCTACCGATTGCACAGACCGGGGTGGATTACATTTCGATCGGTGCGATGACCAAGGATGTGAAGGCGGTCGATCTGTCGATGCGACTGAGTCTCTGATCCCACGTGTGAATTGCCAAAACTGTAGGAGCGAGCTTGCTCGCGATGCACCTGAGAGCGCCACGTTTAACCAGTAAACACGCGCTATCGTTAACGACCATCGCGAGCAAGCTCGCTCCTACATGATTGTCAGACCACCAGATTGTTCATCTCGCAGTACTCTTCCCACCCGACACCCAACACCTCGGCAGCTTCTTTATGCAGCTTCAGGCGTTCTGCTTCGTACTCTTCCGGCGTTGAGGTGTACTTGAGCGTCAGCTCCCACGGCTGCAGGCCCTGGGCTTCGGCTTCATCCTCGAACGCCCACTGAATCTGGTCCTTCTGATCATCGGCACTCAGGTCCTTGATCTCGTCCATTAGTTCGTGGTTATCAAGCACGTACTTCTTCAGCGCTTCTTCGTGTCTGGCTTCTTGGGTCAATTCTTTTATTGTCATGGCGTTCTCGTTGATCTGGGGAATGGAAGATGGATCTGGATCATCAAGGATCTCTCTGACGCAAAAAACCGTATGAAGCGCGGTTTGTCTGGCCTTCAGAACCATTCGGGATCATCTGAAAACAAGTCTTGCTGGTGCCCGAGACAGGAATCGAACCTGCGACCTTCGCGTTACGAGTGCGCTGCTCTACCGGCTGAGCTACACGGGCGGTGGGCTAAACCTAGCACTGACTTCAGGGGCAGGCAACTTCCGGAACGTCTCAATTTCCTGCAGACAAAAAAATGCCCCACCGTTTTCACGGCGGGGCATTTTTTATAACGTTGAAGCGGTCAGGCGTGGGGCGTGATTAAACGCCCGAAGCCTTGGCTGCTGCCACGTCTTTGATGGAAAGCTTGATACGGCCGCGGTTGTCCACGTCCAGTACCAGTACTTCCACTTCCTGGCCTTCTTTCAGGATGTCGGTCACTTTCTCGACGCGAGCATCGCTCAGCATGGAGATGTGAACCAGACCGTCCTTGCCTGGCAGAATATTGACGAATGCGCCGAAGTCGACGATGCGTTCAACCTTGCCAACGTAGATCTTGCCGATCTCGGCTTCAGCGGTGATGCCCAGAACGCGCTGACGTGCCGCTTCAGCCGCTTCCTTGGTTTCACCGAAGATCTTGATCGAACCGTCGTCTTCGATGTCGATCGAAGCCTTGGTTTCTTCACAGATCGCACGAATGGTCGCGCCGCCTTTACCGATGACATCACGGATTTTGTCGGTGTCGATTTTCATCGCGATCATGGTCGGAGCGTTGGCCGACAGTTCGGTACGCGACTGGCCGATGATCTGGTTCATCTGGCCGAGGATGTTCAGGCGCGCTTCCAGGGCTTGGCCCAGAGCGATCTCCATGATTTCTTCGGTGATGCCCTTGATCTTGATGTCCATCTGCAGCGCAGTGACGCCTTTGGCGGTACCGGCTACCTTGAAGTCCATGTCGCCCAGGTGGTCTTCGTCACCCAGGATGTCGGTCAGGACGGCGAATTTCTCGCCTTCTTTAACCAGACCCATGGCGATACCGGCGACCGGCGCCTTCATCGGCACACCGGCGTCCATCAGGGCCAGGGAAGCGCCGCAAACGGAAGCCATCGAGCTCGAACCGTTGGATTCGGTGATTTCCGAAACCACGCGGATGGTGTACGGGAACACGTCAGCGGCAGGCAGCATGGCCGAAACCGAACGACGGGCCAGACGGCCGTGACCGATTTCGCGACGACCAGCGCCACCCATGCGACCACACTCGCCTACCGAGAACGGAGGGAAGTTGTAGTGCAGCATGAACGGGTCTTTCTTCTCGCCTTCCAGGGTATCGAGCAGCTGTGCATCACGGGCAGTACCCAGCGTTGCGACTACCAGAGCCTGGGTTTCGCCACGGGTGAACAGAGCCGAACCGTGGGTTTTTGGCAGAACACCAACTTCGATGTTCAACGGACGTACAGTCTTGGTGTCGCGACCGTCGATACGTGGCTTGCCGTTGACGATGTTTTCGCGAACGGTACGGTATTCGATTTCGCCGAAAGCCGCTTTGACTTCGCTGGAAGAAGGCTGGCCTTCTTCACCGGACAGCTTGGCAACGACCTGGTCTTTCAACTCGCCCAGGCGAGCGTAACGGTCGGCCTTGACGGTGATGGTGTAGGCCTGGGAGATCGCTTCGCCGAACTCGGCACGGATAGCGGCCAGCAGTTCGGTGGCTTCTGGCGCAGGAGCCCAGGTCCAGGTTGGCTTGGCAGCTTCGGCGGCCAGTTCTTTAACGGCGTTGATCACAACCTGGAACTCGTCGTGAGCAAACAGTACCGCGCCCAGCATCTGGTCTTCGGTCAGCTCTTTGGCTTCCGATTCAACCATCAGTACGGCGTCCGAAGTACCGGCAACGACCATGTCCAGGCTGGAAGCTGCCTGTTGCTCGTAAGTCGGGTTCAGCAGGTAGCCGGTGCTTTCGTGGAAGGCAACGCGGGCAGCGCCGATCGGGCCATCAAAAGGAATGCCGGAGATAGCCAGGGCAGCCGAGGTACCGATCATCGCAGCGATGTCCGGATCGGTCTTCTTGCTGGTGGAAACGACGGTGCAGACGACCTGCACTTCGTTCATGAAGCCTTCCGGGAACAGCGGACGGATCGGACGGTCGATCAGTCGGGAAGTCAGGGTTTCTTTCTCGGAAGGACGGCCTTCGCGCTTGAAGAAACCGCCAGGGATCTTGCCGGCAGCGTAAGTCTTTTCCTGGTAGTGAACAGACAGAGGGAAGAAGCCCTTGCCTGGATCGGCTTGTTTTGCACCGACTACGGTCACCAATACGCTGACGTCGTCGTCAACGGTGACCAATACTGCGCCGGAGGCCTGACGGGCGATACGGCCAGTCTCGAGGGTAACGGTCGACTGACCGAACTGGAATTTTTTGATTACCGGGTTCACGGTGTCCTACCTTCTTTGTGGCTCTTGGGGGAACTGGTTTCTTGCGAAATTCTTGGGCAACGCCGGGAGTCGGCCCGACTGGATTGTCCAGGTGTTACTCGGGTAAAGCAGGTATCCAGATAAAACTTGAGGCTGGGAGCCTGCCATGCGCCGGCGGGAAACCCACTGACGTACGACAGACAACCAACCTCTAGCGCAATCGCTTATTAGCGACGCAGACCCAGGCGAGCGATCAGAGCGCTGTAACGGCTCACGTCCTTGCCTTTCAGGTAGTCCAGCAGCTTACGACGCTGGTTAACCATGCGGATCAGACCACGACGGGAGTGGTGGTCTTTACCGTTGGCCTTGAAGTGACCTTGCAGTTTGTTGATGTTGGCGGTCAGCAGTGCAACTTGCACTTCTGGCGAACCAGTGTCACCAACAGCTTGCTGGTAGTCAGCTACGATTTGAGCTTTTTCTTGAACGTCGAGAGCCATGAGGCAATCCTTTTATCAGGAAACCGTTTCAGAAAAACAGTTTCAACAGGCCAGGGACAAATCCCTGTATCTAAAAATGAGTAGTGACCGTGCCTGTTGACAGCCACCCTCGCCAGCCTGCTGTTACACAGACTGGTTTCGGTCACTCTGACCGAATCAAACGACGCGGCGCGATGCGCCCGTCTTCGCTCACTTCACCGATACCGATGAAGCGACCATTGTGATCCTGTACCCGCACCATGCCGAACTTCGGAGCATCCGGGGCACGTACCGGCTGGCCGTTGAGCCAGTAGAACGCGCTCGCTTCCGAGAACTGCAACAGTGGCCAATCCAGCAGGCCGCTGTCCGATGGCATCAGGAAGCGATCGACCGCTTCGTTGCCGCCTTCGGCATGTACTGCTTCCAGCTCTTCGAGGGTAACCGTCTGCGCCAGGGTGAATGGCCCGGCCTGGGTACGTCGCAGTTCTGCAACGTAAGCGCCACAACCGAGTTGCTCACCAATATCCTCCACCAGGGTGCGGATATAGGTGCCTTTAGTGCAATCCACCGCCAGCCGCGCAGTATCACCTTCGAAGGCCAGCAATTCCAAGCGCGTAATAGTAACAGAACGCGGTTCGCGCTCCACTACTTCGCCTGCACGAGCCAACTTGTACAGCGGCTGGCCATCACGCTTGAGCGCCGAGTACATCGGCGGTATCTGACTGATTTGCCCACGAAATTTCGGCAGTACAGCCTCGATATCGGTGCGACCAACGGTCACCGGGCGCTCCTGCAAAACCTCACCTTCGGCATCCGCCGTGGTGGTGGTCTTGCCCAGTTGCGCCAGGGTTTCATAACCCTTGTCGGAATCGAGCAGGTATTGCGAGAACTTGGTCGCCTCACCAAAACACAGCGGCAACACGCCGGTGGCCAGGGGATCGAGACTGCCGGTATGACCTGCCTTTTCGGCGTTCAGCAACCAGCGAACCTTCTGCAAGGCCGCGTTGGAGGTGAACCCCAGCGGCTTGTCGAGCAGGATGATGCCGCTGACGTTACGACGGATACGTTTGACCTGAGCCACCGATTACTCCTTGGTGTCTTCGGCTTCTGCCGCAACCGGATGCTGATTGTCTTCAGCCACTGCGCGCTCGATCAGGGCCGACAGATGCGCACCGCGTACGACGCTTTCGTCGTAGTGGAAGTGCAACTGAGGAACGCTACGCAGCTTCATCTCGCGAGCCAACTGCATGCGCAGGAAACCGGCGGCAGAGTTCAGCACCTTGATGCTTTGGGCAATTTCTTCAGCGCTGTCCTGGCCCATCACGGTGATGAAAATCTTGGCGTGACCGACGTCACGGCTGACTTCCACCGCGGTAATGGTGACCAGGCCGACGCGCGGGTCTTTGACTTCACGACGGATCAGTTGTGCCAGCTCGCGCTGCATCTGATCGCCGATACGTTGGGTACGGCTATATTCTTTTGCCATGTCTTGTTACCTGTAACTGCCCCACGGTGAAACCCGTGTGGTCTGAAAGCGGCAAACGCCCGGCCTGACAGAAGCCAGACCGGGCGTTGCGTTTAGAGTCCGGGTGACGAACTGCGCACTTGCATGCGGCGGCCCGTCACGGCTCTTGAAGTGCGCGAATTAGAGGCTGCGAGCAACCTGCACCTTCTCGAAGACTTCGATCTTGTCACCGACCTTGACGTCGTTGTAGCTCTTCACGCCGATACCGCATTCCATGCCGGCACGTACTTCGGAAGCGTCATCCTTGAAGCGGCGCAGGGATTCCAGCTCGCCTTCGAAGATAACGATGTCTTCACGCAGTACACGGATCGGACGGTTACGGTGCACAACACCTTCGATAACCATGCAACCGGCGATCGCGCCAAACTTCGGCGAACGGAACACGTCACGCACTTCGGCGATGCCCAGAATGTTCTCGCGAACATCGCTGCCGAGCATACCGGTCAGGGCTTTCTTGACGTCTTCGATGATGTCGTAGATCACGTTGTAGTAACGCATATCCAGACCTTCCTGCTCGACGATCTTGCGCGCGCCGGCATCGGCACGCACGTTGAAGCCGAACAGTACAGCGTTGGAGGCCAGTGCCAGGTTGGCATCGGATTCGGTGATACCACCGACGCCGCCACCGACCACACGCACTTGCACTTCGTCGTTACCCAGGCCGTTCAAGGCACCGTTCAACGCTTCGAGCGAACCACGGACGTCAGATTTGAGGACGATGTTGAGCGTCTTCTTCTCTTCCTGGCCCATGTTTTCGAAGATGTTTTCCAGCTTGCCGGCGTGAGCGCGAGCCAGTTTGACTTCGMGGAACTTGCCTTGACGGAACAGAGCCACTTCACGGGCTTTCTTCTCGTCGGCAACCACGCTCATCTCGTCGCCAGCGTCCGGGGTACCGTCCAGGCCGAGGATCTCGACAGGGATGGCCGGACCGGCTTCCTTGATTGGCTTGCCGTTCTCGTCGAGCATGGCACGTACACGGCCATAGTTCGAACCGACCAGGACCATGTCGCCCTGACGCAGGGTACCGTCTTGAACCAGAACGGTAGCCACCGGGCCACGGCCCTTGTCGAGACGGGATTCAACCACGACGCCACGGCCAGGAGCCGACGGAGTTGCAGTCAATTCCAGGACTTCGGCTTGCAGCAGTACCGCTTCGAGCAATTCGTCGACGCCAGTACCCATCTTCGCCGAGACCGGTACGAACGGCGTGTCACCACCCCACTCTTCCGACGTCACGCCGTGTACCGACAGCTCGCTACGGATGCGATCGAGATCGGCGCCCGGCTTGTCGATCTTGTTCACCGCCACGACCAGCGG
Source organism: Pseudomonas sp. P5_A2_2 (assembly GCF_054177685.1). Lineage (NCBI taxonomy): Bacteria > Pseudomonadati > Pseudomonadota > Gammaproteobacteria > Pseudomonadales > Pseudomonadaceae > Pseudomonas > Pseudomonas sp. P5_A2_2. Next base: position 13,905 of record NZ_JBGCUL010000009.1, on the reverse strand, counting down.
AACACCCGCAGCCTTGGCATGCTGAACAGCTTCAATGGTCTGCGGCATCACGCCGTCGTCCGCTGCAACCACCAGGATCACGATGTCGGTCGCCTTGGCACCACGGGCACGCATTGCGGTAAACGCAGCGTGACCAGGGGTATCGAGGAACGTCACCATGCCACGGTCGGTTTCAACGTGGTAAGCACCGATGTGCTGGGTGATACCACCGGCTTCGCCAGCAGCAACCTTGGCACGACGGATGTAGTCGAGCAGGGAAGTCTTACCGTGGTCAACGTGGCCCATTACGGTCACGACTGGTGCACGGGAAACTGCCTCGCCTTCAAACTTCAGGGACTCGGCCAGGGAATCTTCCAGGGCGGTGTCGCTGACCAGGGTCACTTTGTGGCCCAGCTCTTCGGCAACCAGTTGGGCAGTTTCCTGATCCAGTACCTGGTTGATGGTCGCTGGAGTACCCAGTTTGAACATGAACTTGATGATTTCAGCAGCCTTCACCGACATCTGCTGGGCGAGATCGCCAACAGTGATGGTTTCGCCGATCTTCACTTCGCGCACGACAGGGCCGGTCGGGCTCTGGAAACCGTGGGCGTTGCGCTTCTTCAGCTTGGCCTTGCCGCGACCACCACGGCGGAAGCCATCGCTTTCTTCGTCGGTAGTACGTGGGGCAACGCGCGGAGCAGGCGCCTTTTCCTTGACCGAAGCACGATGCGGAGCGTTTTTGCGCTCGCCATCGCCGCTACCGCGACGATTGTTGTCGTCGGCACGTGGCTTGTCCGGACGACGCTGTTCGTCACGCTTGCGGGCATCGACCGCAGGAGCTGGAGCGGCTGCCACAACCGGTGCGCTTTCGCGAACTGGCTCGGCCACCACAGCAGGCGCTGCAACAGGTACGGCTTGAGCGGTCGGCGCAGCAGCAGGCTGGCGACGCGCTTCTTCTTCGGCGCGGCGCTTGGCTTCTTCTTCAGCCTTCTGACGAGCAGCATTTTCTACTGCGCGACGTTCATCCAGTTCACGCTTGCGCTCGGCTTCGATTTCTTCCGGGCTGCGCTGTACGAAGACTTTCTTCTTGCGTACTTCAACGCTGATGCTTTTGCTGCCAGCAACCCGCAGGGTGCTGGTGGTTTTACGCTGCAGCGTAATTTTGCGTGGTTCTTCCACTTTCGCCTTGTGGCTGCTTTTCAAGTGAGTCAGCAACGATTGCTTCTCACTGTCAGTCACACTTTCTTCGGCGGCGGTGTGCGGCAGACCTGCCTCACGCATCTGCTGCAACAGGCGCTCTACCGGTGTTTTGACCTCATCGGCCAGTTGTTTCACCGTGACTTGCGTCATGCACTTCTCTCCTCAGGCCGCGCCTAATTACTCGAACCAGTGGGCTCGGGCGGCCATGATCAACTTGCCGGCACGATCATCGTCAATGCCGTCGATGTCGAGCAGGTCGTCAATAGACTGCTCGGCCAGGTCTTCGCGGGTAATTACGCCGCGCACCGCCAGTTCCATCGCCAAATCCTTGTCCATACCCTCAAGCGAGAGCAGGTCTTCGGCCGGATGGGCGTCTGCCAGCTTTTCCTCAGTAGCGATGGCTTTAGTCAACAAGCGATCCTTGGCCCGAGCGCGAAGCTCGTTGACGGTGTCTTCGTCAAAGCCGTCGATGTTGAGCATTTCTTCCAACGGTACGTAGGCAATCTCTTCCAGGCTGGTAAAGCCTTCGTCCACCAGCACCTGCGCCAGATCTTCGTCGACTTCCAGCTCGTCGATGAAGTTGCGCAGGATATCGCCGGTTTCCGCTTGCTGTTTAGCCTGGATGTCCGATTCGGTCATCACGTTCAGGGTCCAGCCAGTCAACTGGCTAGCCAGACGCACGTTCTGACCACCGCGACCGATGGCCTGAGCCAGATTGTCTGCGCCAACGGCGATGTCCATTGCATGGGCATCTTCGTCAACGATAATTGCCGCAACCTCGGCCGGGGACATGGCGTTGATCACGAACTGAGCCGGGTTGTCGTCCCACAGAACGATGTCAACACGCTCACCGCCCAACTCACCCGACACTGCCTGGACGCGCGAACCGCGCATACCGATGCAAGCGCCCTGCGGGTCGATGCGTTTGTCCTTGGAGCGAACGGCGATCTTGGCACGCGAACCCGGATCACGGGACGCAGCCATCACTTCGATCAGGCCTTCGGCAATTTCCGGCACTTCGATGCGGAACAACTCGATCAGCATTTCCGGCGCGGTGCGCGACAGGATCAACTGCGGGCCGCGGTTCTCGGTGCGGATTTCCTTGAGCAGCGCACGCAGACGCACGCCAACCCGGAAAGTTTCGCGAGAAATGATGTCTTCACGAGCCAGCAACGCTTCAGCGTTGTTGCCCAGATCAACGATCACGTTGTCGCGGGTGACTTTTTTCACGGTGCCGGAGATGATTTCACCCAGGCGCTCGCGATAAGCGTCAACCACCTGAGCGCGCTCGGCTTCGCGAACTTTCTGCACAATGACTTGCTTGGCAGTCTGTGCAGCGATGCGGCCGAACTCGATGGACTCGATTTTCTCTTCTACGACATCACCGACCTTGGCGCCAGGATGCGTTTCGGCAACCTTGCTCGGCCAGGTTTCGATGGCCGGATCGTCCAGGTCTGCTTCTTCGACGACCGTCCAGCGACGGAATGTCTCGTATGCACCCGTGTGGCGATTGATTTCCACACGCAGATCAACTTCGTCTTCGAAACGCTTTTTGGTAGCAGTGGCCAGAGCCAGCTCCAGCGCTTCAAAAATAACGTTTGCCGGTACGCCCTTTTCATTGGATACCGACTCAACAACCAGCAGTACTTCTTTGCTCATCGTACGCCTCGCCTTTCGCAAGCCATTGGATCCGCGGGATCCGCAGTATCTGGCACGCCTCAGTCAAAACTGGGAATAATGTTGGCCTTGTCGATCATATCGATCGGCAACAGGAACTCGTGGTCTTCTACCTGCACCACGACATCCTGCTCTTCTACGCCGCGCAGAAGGCCCTGAAAGTTGCGTCGTCCTTCAAAAGGCGAGCGCAGCTTGATCTTCACTTGTTCACMGGCAAATTTTGCAAACTGCTCAAGAGTGAACAGCGGGCGTTCCATGCCAGGCGAGGAAACTTCAAGGGTGTATTCAACGGAAATTGGATCTTCAACATCCAGCACACCGCTGATCTGACGGCTGACGATGGCGCAATCGTCCACCAGCACGCCGCCTTCTTTATCGATATAAACGCGCAACATCGAGTGACGACCCTGAGCCGAAAACTCGATACCCCAGCATTCATAGCCTAGGGCCACGACCACCGGGGCCAGCAAGGCCTGCAACTCTTCTAGCTTGCTCGACACCTGAACCCCCTAGTGCATGTATGTGCATGCTATGCAAAATAAAAAAATGGGCGAAACGCCCATCCTTGAAACGCCGTCGAACAGCGGCGTTGAAAGTGTCCAGCTAACAAAAAGCCCCTTAAAAGGGGCTCCTTAAACTGGTTGCGGGGGCCGGATTTGAACCGACGACCTTCGGGTTATGAGCCCGACGAGCTACCAGACTGCTCCACCCCGCGACAAAGCTGGGGCGGAAGTATACGACCGATCCCCTACAGGGTCAATGTAACCTTCCACCTGCAAGAAAGCCCGCAACAGCGGGCTCTCCTGACTAATTGGTACCGAGAAGGGGACTCGAACCCCTACACCCTATGGGCACAACCACCTCAAGGTTGCGTGTCTACCAATTCCACCACCTCGGCAATACTACGTTTGAAACCCTTCTTACTTCTGCTCTTGAGCTGGAGGCACGTCAGTCGCTGGAGTAGCCGACTTTTGCTCTTGAAGCACCGGGACATCATCAGAAGCCGGTTGTTGCTTTGGAACTTCCAGTACCGCTGGATTTGGGAGACCTACTTGAGTCAGCTGGTGAGCCTTCTCTTTAGCAAAGTAACCTAACCCCAAGCTGGTTATGAAAAAACCTGCGGCAAGTATAGCAGTAAACTTACTAAGAAAGGTAGAGGAACCTTGGCTTCCGAACACAGTATTTGAAGCACCTGCTCCGAAAGACGCGCCAGCATCCGCACCTTTACCCTGCTGCAGCAAAACCAGAGCTACTACGCCCAATGCACCCAGCAGATGAAAAACGACTACGACTGTTTCCAGCATTTTTTCAGTTTCCCGCGGCGCGACAAATCGCACCGAACTCATCTGCATTCAGGGAAGCCCCACCAATGAGACCCCCATCGATATCCGGCATGCCGAACAGTTCGACCGCATTGGCCGCCTTCACGCTGCCGCCGTATAGAAGCCGCACACCTTGTGCGACCTCAGAATTCTCTGCCGCCAACTGGGCGCGAATGGCTGCGTGCACATCCTGCGCCTGTTGTGGCGTTGCAGTCAGCCCGGTGCCAATGGCCCAGACCGGCTCGTAAGCGATCACTGCCTTGGCAAAGGCACCGACACCCAGCTCCTCAATGATACTGCCCAGCTGATGCGAGACAACCTCAAGAGTCTTTCCGGCTTCACGCTGCTCAAGGGTTTCCCCTATGCACAACACCGGAATCAAGCCACATGCCTGTGCCGCTGCGAACTTGCGGATCAGCATTGCGTCCTGCTCGCCCATAATCTGGCGGCGCTCGGAGTGCCCGACAAGCACCAGGGAACAACCTGCATCCACCAACTGACTCGGTGCAACTTCACCGGTCAACGCACCTTGCCCGGATTCCACCGCAGAATTCTGCGCGCCGACCGAAATCGACTTTCCTTCCAGGCCATCAATCACTTGATTGATATGCAGGCAAGGCGGGAATACCGCGACATCAACATCGCTCGGCAAGGCCAAGTCACGAAGGCCGTTGATCAGCTCAGCGACGCTGGCGCGGGTACCGTGCATCTTCCAGTTACCAGCTACCATAGGGCGACGCATGCTGTACCTCGTCGGTCAAAGTGGGCGCAGATGTTACCCAACACAATCATGGCTGGCAAGCCGAATTCAGGCAGAAACTTCAGTAACCAGTTTTGCCAGCTCTTCGGCATAGCTACGAACCTGCGTTTCGTCCTCGCCTTCGACCATCACACGCACCAGTGGTTCGGTTCCGGACTTGCGCAACAGCACACGCCCCCGACCCGCCATCGCCTTGGTCACACGCTCGCTGGCCTCCTTGACCGACGGATGGTCGAGAGGGTTTGCGCCGCCGCCGAAGCGAACGTTGATCAGCACCTGAGGGCATTTGCGCAGCGCCTGACGCGCTTCAGCCAAACCTTGCGCACGGGCTTTCAACGCCTTCAGCACCTGCAACGCGGCGATAATCGCATCACCAGTGGTGGTGTAATTGAAGCAAACGATATGACCCGAATTTTCGCCACCGACCAGCCAGTTGCGCTCCAGCAGATCAGCAATCACATAACGATCACCAACATTGGCGCGAACAAATGGAATCGCCAGGTCGGCCAAGGCCAACTCCAATCCCAGGTTGCTCATCAGCGTACCGACTACACCACCTTGCAGCTTGTCTCGCTCATGCAGGTCGCGAGCAATGATGAACAGCAACTCATCACCATCGACGATGGCCCCCGTGTGATCCACCATCAACACCCGGTCACCATCACCATCGAAGGCGATACCCAGATCGGCGTGCTCAGCCAGCACAGCGGCCTGCAGTTGCCCCATATGGGTCGAGCCGCAGTTGTCATTGATATTCAAACCAATGGGCTGCGCGGACAAGACCACGACTTCGGCACCCAACTCACGAAACACACTCGGCGCCACTTTATAGGTCGCACCATGGGCGCAGTCGATCACAATCTTGAGGCCGGTAAAGCTGGTACCGGTCGGCACACTGCTCTTGCAGAATTCGATATACCGACCCGACGCGTCATTGATTCGCGACACTTTGCCGATCTTGCTCGACTCCACCACAGTCATTGGAGTGTCGAGCAACTCTTCGATCATATGCTCGACTTCATCCGGCAGCTTGGTGCCTTTGCCGGAGAAGAACTTGATGCCATTGTCATCATGCGGATTGTGCGACGCACTGATCACGATGCCAGCTTCGGCATGAAAGGTGCGCGTCAGATAGGCAATGGCCGGGGTCGGCATAGGCCCCAGAAGCATCACATCAGCACCTGCCGACGTCAGCCCGGCTTCAAGTGCCGATTCAAACATGTAGCCGGAGATCCGGGTGTCCTTGCCTACCAATACCTTGCAGGTGCCCATCTTGCGGAACGCCATACCTGCAGCCCAGCCGAGCTTGAGCATGAAATCAGGAGTGATCGGGTATTCACCGACACGCCCACGAATACCATCGGTGCCAAAATATTTTTTGCTCATAAGTGCTCCATCATTCTTATTCGGCTGATTCCACTGCGGCAATCATCCGCACCACATCCATTGTTTCGGCTACATCATGGACGCGCAATATACGCGCACCTTTCGTCGATGCCAGCGCCGCAAGCGCCAAACCACCATACAATCGGTCCCCCACCGGACGATTCAACGCCTGGCCAATCATGCTCTTTCGCGAAACCCCGACCAACAGGGGCCGCCCCAAGGCATGCAGGGCTTGCATATGTTTGAACAAGCTCAGGTTGTGCTGCAAGGTTTTGGCGAAGCCAAAGCCCGGATCAAGAATGATCCGTTCGGCTGGAATACCCGCCAATGAACACTGATGCATGCGCTCGGCGAGAAACCCACCCACTTCTTTCGTAATGTCCTGGTACTGCGGATTGTCCTGCATATCGCCCGGTTCTCCCAGCATATGCATCAGGCAAACCGGTAGCCCGGTGGCCGCCGCTGCATCCAGGGCGCCATCGCGACGCAACGAACGCACATCATTGATCAACCCGGCACCCAGGCGCGCGGTTTCACGCATGACCGCTGGCGTGGAGGTGTCGACCGAGATGATGACGTCCAGCTCGCGGCTGATGCGCTCGACAATGGGCGCTACGCGCTCCAGCTCCTCCAGTGGCGACACCGCCCTGGCACCAGGACGGGTGGACTCGCCGCCGACATCGATCAACGTCGCGCCGGCCGCCACCATGGCTTCGGCGTGACGCATTGCCGCGTCGAGCTGGCTGTATTGGCCACCATCGGAGAAAGAATCAGGAGTGACATTGAGAATACCCATGACATGTGTCTGGGCCAAATCAAGAACCCGGTTGCCGCAAGGCAACCGGGTCGAGGACTGAACAGAAGTCATTTCAAACCTTATACGTCAGCAGCAGGACCGCCGATCGGTGTTTCCGGACGCTCATCCTGCACCACCGGAGGGGTGCCGGAAGTACCCGTGCCACCCGACCAGTCGCGTGGCTCGCGAGGTGTACGCCCCGCCATGATGTCGTCGATCTGCTCGGCATCGATCGTTTCGTACTTCATCAAGGCATCGGCCATCGCATCGAGCTTGTCACGGTTGTCCGTGAGGATCTGCTTCGCCGTGCCGTAGCACTGATCGATGATGCTGCGTACTTCAGAGTCGATCAGCTTGGCTGTATCACCAGAGAAGCTTGCATTCTGACCGCCACCGCCGCGCCCAAGGAACACTTCACCCTCTTCTTCGGCATACATCAACGGCCCGAGTTTCTCCGAAAGTCCCCACTTGGTCACCATGTTCCGCGCAATCTGGCTGGCGCGCATGATGTCGTTGGAAGCACCGGTGGTCACGCCATCGAAGCCCAGAGTCATTTCTTCAGCGATACGACCGCCGTACAGCGAGCAGATCTGGCTGATCAACGCACGCTTGGACAGGCTGTAACGATCTTCTTCCGGCAGGAACATGGTCACACCCAGCGCACGACCGCGCGGAATGATCGACACCTTGTACACCGGATCATGCTCAGGCACGACACGACCCACGATGGCGTGGCCCGCTTCGTGATAAGCCGTGTTCTGTTTTTCCTTCTCGGACATGACCATGGATTTGCGCTCGGCGCCCATCATGATCTTGTCTTTCGCCAGTTCGAATTCTTTCATCTCGACGATGCGCTTGCCGGYCCGGGCAGCGAACAACGATGCCTCGTTCACCAGGTTGGCCAAGTCAGCACCAGAGAACCCTGGAGTACCACGAGCGATCACGGCCGGGGCAACGTCGTCGCCCATCGGCACTTTGCGCATGTGAACCTTGAGAATCTGTTCGCGACCACGGATGTCCGGCAGACCGACCACAACCTGACGGTCGAAACGGCCTGGACGCAGCAACGCAGGATCCAGTACATCAGGACGGTTGGTTGCGGCGATCACGATGATGCCGTCATTCATTTCAAAGCCATCCATCTCCACCAGCRATTGGTTGAGAGTCTGCTCGCGCTCGTCGTGACCACCACCCATGCCAGCACCACGATGGCGACCGACCGCATCGATTTCGTCGATGAAGATGATGCATGGAGCGTGTTTCTTGGCCTGTTCGAACATATCGCGAACACGGCTGGCACCAACACCGACGAACATTTCGACGAAGTCGGAACCGGAAATGGTGAAGAACGGTACTTTGGCTTCGCCGGCGATGGCCTTGGCCAGCAAGGTTTTACCGGTACCCGGAGGACCGACCATCAGCACGCCGCGAGGAATGCGGCCACCCAGGCGCTGGAACTTGCCCGGATCGCGCAGGAACTCGACCAGCTCACCGACTTCTTCCTTGGCTTCGTCGCAACCGGCAACGTCAGCCAGGGTTGTTTTCACCTGATCCTCGGAGAGCAGACGCGCCTTGCTTTTACCGAAGCTCATCGGCCCGCCCTTGCCACCGGCACCGCCCTGCATCTGCCGCATGAAGAACATGAACACGGCGATAATCACGAGGATCGGGAAGCTGGCAACCAGAAGCTGAGTCCAGATGCTTTGCTGTTCAGGCTGCTTGCCTTCGACCACGACGTGGTTATCCACCAGGTCGCCGATCAGGCCGTTGTCCTGGATCGCCGGGCGAATGGTCTTGAAGCTGTCGCCATCGTTGCGCTTGCCGGTAATCACGTAGCCATCAACCGCCACGCGTTCGACCTTGCCATCCTTGACCTGCTGGATGAAGTCGGAATAGTTGAGGGTCTGTGGCTCGTTAGGGCTGGAGAAGTTGTTCATCACCGTCACCAGGACAGCCGCGATGATCAACCACAGGATCAGATTCTTTGCCATATCGTTCAATTAACTACCCTCTGAAGCAAGCTCCGCTACTGACGCGCGCTTCGCATGATATTCACCGGCCTAACTTACTACATTACCTACGACTTGGCAGGCGTCGTCTGTAACCCTTTGTGAAACACTTCCTACACAATATTCGCTAATTCTGACAAGGCGTAATACAAAAATCCTATCGCCCCGATCAAAAATTCACTCAACCCTCACTGCGTCCGCGGAAACCGCGGCCCAGCAGGTACTGCTCGCGAGAACGGTCGCGCGACGAGGTCGGCTTGCGCATCTGCACCTTCTCGAACTGCTGGCGAACGCTCTTGTGGAACTCGTCGAAGCCTTCGCCCTGGAAGATTTTGATCAAAAAATCACCACCGGGCTTGAGCACCCGCGTCGAAAGATCCAGTGCCAACTCGCACAGGAACATCGCTCGCGGCATGTCCACGGCCGGTAATCCACTCATATTGGGGGCCATGTCGGAAATCACAAGGTCTACGTCTTTATTTCCGACGGCCTCGAGGATCTGAGCCAGCACGGCATCCTCGGTAAAGTCGCCCTGAATGAAGGTCACGTCCGGAATGCTGTCCATTTCCAGAATGTCAGAAGCGATCAGTGTCCCCTGCCCACCAATCAGACGACTGGTCACCTGGGACCACCCACCGGGGGCCGCACCAAGGTCGATTACGCTCATGCCCGGACGGATCAGACGATCCTTTTCCTGGATCTCCAGCAGTTTGTAGCTGGCGCGGGAGCGGTACCCGTCTTTTTGTGCCATTTTGACGAATGGGTCGTTGAAATGTTCTTTCAGCCAGTTAAGGCTTGTCTTGGAACGGGCCACGGGATACCTCGGAAATAAAACGGGTCGTGATTAACTGGGCGGTCCCGGACTCGCTCGGGTAAACTGGCCGCCGCTTTTTACAAGATCAGACGCAGGGGTCAGATTATGCCGCTCACTCAAGAGCAGAAGAAACAGTACAAATCCATTGGCCATCATCTGAAACCAGTATTGATTGTGGCAGACAATGGTTTGACTGAAGGTGTGTTAGCCGAACTCGAACGCGCTTTGGCGGATCACGAGCTGATCAAGATCAAGCTCAACATCCTCGATCGCGAATCGCGCCTGGCGTCCATTGCAGAGCTCTGCAAGGTCGGCAAAGCGGATCTGGTTCAGGTCATCGGCAAGATGGCACTGATCTACCGCAAGAACTTCAGCGTCAACAAGCAACTGTCGAACGTCCATCGCTTCAAGTGATGGCAAGGGTCAAGGGTGTGCTTCGCGCACCCTGCCGCTCCACCCRCGAAAATCCCGCCATAGACTGACAGGGCCCTCGGCCTTAATCAGCACCAAAGCCTGAAAAATCACGCACGCTGCGGCAAGTCCCGCCATCGGCGCCTTCAGCATGACTGCAATTTCGTCGATCAGCAGCGGTGCCAGGCCCATTCGACCCAGCACCGGCAACAGACCAGTTTGCAACAGCCACAAGCCGCCGACCTACAACATCCGGGTCAGCTGCCAAAGCATGGCGCCCGTACGAAACGGGCGCCGGCCTTCAGATGTGGCGAACTTCGACGATCTCGTACTCGATAACGCCGCCAGGCGTTTTCACGGCGACCACATCACCCTCTTCCTTGGCAATCAAGGCGCGGGCCAGTGGCGAACCAACAGAGATTTTGCCCAATTTGAAGTCAGCCTCATCCTCACCAACGATGTGATAGGTGACGCGCTCGTCAGTTTCGACGTTGGCGATTTCAACAGTGGTGCCGAAAATCACTTTGCCAGTATGAGGAATGGTCGTGACATCAATGATGACCTGATTCTGAATCCGGCCCTCGATGTCACGGATCCGCGCCTCGACCATACCCTGCTGCTCGCGGGCAGCGTGGTATTCGGCGTTTTCCTTCAAGTCACCCAACTCGCGGGCCGTACCGATGTCCTGGCTGAGCTTCGGACGAACGACCTTGGTCAGGTGAGTGTGCTCTTCTTCCAGGGCGCGAGCGCCCTGAACGGTCATTGGGTACTTCGTTATGCTCATGCCTTCAATCCTGCGTGTAGATCCTGCAAGCGGCGCACGGTCTTCTCGGGACCGAACTTCAGCGCTTCACAGATGGCTTCGCCAGCAGCAATGGTGGTGGTGCAGTAAATCTTGTGCTGCAGGGCATTACGACGAATGGAGTACGAATCAGCGATCGACTGACGACCTTCGGTGGTGTTGATGATCAGGGTGACTTCGTCATTCTTGATCATGTCGACCACGTGTGGACGACCCTCGGTCACCTTGTTCACACGGCGCACTTTCAGGCCTGCAGCCTCGATCAGCTTGGCAGTACCGGCAGTGGCAACCACTTCGAAGCCCAAGTTGATCAGATCACGGGCCACGCCCGCAACCAGTGGCTTGTCGTCGTCACGTACGCTGATGAACGCAGTACCGCCAGTCGGCAACACTTCGCTGGCACCCATCTGGGCCTTGGCGAACGCTTCACCGAAGGTGTCGCCCACGCCCATCACTTCACCGGTGGACTTCATCTCTGGGCCGAGGATCGGGTCAACGCCAGGGAATTTGGCGAACGGGAACACCGCCTCTTTCACGCTGTAGAAGTTCGGGATGATTTCCTTGGTGAAGCCGATTTCCTTCAAGGTCTTACCCGCCATGACGCGAGCCGCGATCATTGCCAGGGAAACACCGATGCACTTGGACACGAACGGTACGGTACGGGAAGCGCGCGGGTTGACTTCGATGACGTAGATGTCGTCGCCTTGCAGCGCCAACTGAACGTTCATCAGGCCGACCACGCCCAGCTCCAGGGCCATTTTCTTGACCTGTTCGCGCATCTCGTCCTGGATGTGCGCAGGCAGCGAGTACGGCGGCAGCGAGCACGCGGAGTCACCGGAGTGAACACCAGCCTGCTCGATGTGCTGCATGATCGCGCCGATTACCACGTCCTTGCCGTCGCAGACCGCATCCACGTCCATTTCGATGGCGCAGTTGAGGAAGTGGTCCAGCAGCACCGGGCTGTCGTTGGACACTTGAACCGCTTCGCGCAGGTAGCGCTTGAGTTCTTCTTCTTCGTAGACGATTTCCATCGCACGGCCGCCCAGTACATAGGACGGACGCACCACCAGCGGGTAACCGATCTTGCTGGCGGCACGAATCGCTTCGTCTTCGCTGCGCACGGTGGCGTTTGGCGGCTGACGCAGGTTCAGGCGCTGGACCATCTGCTGGAAACGCTCACGGTCTTCGGCACGGTCGATGGCGTCAGGGCTGGTGCCGATGATCGGCACGCCGGCGGCTTCCAGGGCACGCGCCAGTTTCAGCGGGGTCTGGCCACCGTACTGGACGATCACGCCTTTTGGCTTCTCGACGCGGACGATTTCCAGCACGTCTTCCAGGGTCACTGGTTCGAAGTACAGGCGATCGGAAGTGTCGTAGTCGGTGGAAACGGTTTCCGGGTTGCAGTTGACCATGATGGTTTCGTAACCGTCATCGCGCAGTGCCAGAGCCGCATGTACACAGCAGTAGTCGAACTCGATACCCTGGCCGATGCGGTTAGGACCACCACCCAGGATCATGATCTTGTCGCGACCCGATGGCGCGGCTTCGCATTCTTCTTCGTACGTCGAGTAGAGGTACGCGGTGTCGGTGGCGAACTCGGCAGCGCAGGTGTCGACGCGCTTGTAGACCGGGAAGATCTCCAGCTTGTGACGGTGAGCGCGCAGGCTCTTCTCGGTCACACCCAGCAACTTGGCCAGGCGCATATCGGAGAAGCCTTTGCGCTTGAGGCGGAACATCAGATCGCGGTCGATGCTGGTCAGACCCAGGGTCTTGACCTTCTCTTCTTCCTTGATCAGGTCTTCCATCTGCACCAGGAACCAAGGATCGATCATGGTCATGCCGAAGATGTCTTCAACGCTCATGCCGGCGCGCATCGCGTCCGCCACGTACCAGATACGCTCGGCACCCGGTACGGTCAGCTCGCGCTTGAGTACGCTCATGCTTTCCGGGTTGGCCAGATCAACCTTCTCGTCCAGACCGCAAACACCGACTTCCAGGCCGCGCAGGGCTTTCTGCAGGGATTCCTGGAAGGTACGGCCGATGGCCATGACTTCACCGACCGACTTCATTTGAGTGGTCAGGCGGGCGTCGGCTTTCGGGAATTTCTCGAAGGCAAAACGCGGCAATTTGGTGACGACGTAGTCGATGGACGGCTCGAAGGACGCCGGGGTCTTGCCACCGGTGATGTCGTTCGACAGTTCGTCGAGGGTGTAACCCACTGCCAGCTTGGCCGCGACCTTGGCGATCGGGAAACCGGTGGCTTTCGAGGCCAGTGCCGACGAACGGGATACCCGTGGGTTCATCTCGATCACGACCATGCGGCCGGTGTTCGGGCAGATACCAAACTGAACGTTGGAACCGCCGGTTTCCACGCCGATCTCGCGCAGTACCGCCAGGGAGGCGTTACGCAGGATCTGGTATTCCTTGTCGGTCAGGGTCTGTGCCGGAGCCACGGTGATCGAGTCACCGGTGTGCACGCCCATCGGGTCGAAGTTTTCGATGGAGCAGACGATGATGCAGTTGTCCTTCTTATCGCGGACAACCTCCATTTCGTATTCTTTCCAGCCGATCAGCGATTCATCGATCAGCAGCTCTTTGGTCGGCGACAGGTCCAGACCACGGGCGCAGATTTCTTCGAACTCTTCACGGTTGTAAGCGATACCGCCACCGGTGCCGCCCATGGTGAAGGACGGACGGATGATGCACGGGAAGCCGAGCTTCTCGAGGACCGCATTGGCCTCTTCCATGC